>NZ_JBGLRC010000011.1:0-135985 GCF_041402345.1 Aeromonas sp. S11(2024)
ATTCAAATTGTTAAAGAGCGACGCAACAGTGTGTTGCTGCGGGAGTGGAATTCTACTCAACCGCCTTCTCGAGTCAAGCCTTATTTTCAAAGGCTTTTCGAGGTTATCGACTTGGCTTTCTGCGTTGCCGCTTGCCCTGTCGATGGAGGCGCATTATAGGGAACAGATTCTTTCTGGCAACCCCTTATCTGCAATAAAATTGCAAAAAACTGCTCTTTTTTAGTTATTCATATCCAACCACAGCTTTTATACAAACTTATCCACAGAAACCGGTTCAGGATTGCTAGAATGGCCGGAAACAAGGAGGCCAAGATGGACTTGCGACTGAGACCCTATAGGGGAACACGCCCGCAACTGGGCAAACGGGTGTATGTAGGGCGATATCAAGCTGGCTGACAATGCTCACGCCAAGTGAGCCAACTATTCACCGTTCAGCAGGGCTTGGGAACAGCGCTTACTTCTATAGAAGAATAAGAGGTGAATGATGAGTTGAGGCAGTTGAGGCAGTTGAGGCAGTTGAGGCAGTTGAGGCAGTTGAGGCAGTTGAGGCAGTTGAGGCAGTTGAGGCAGTTGAGGCAGTTGAGGCAGTTGAGGCAGTTGAGGCAGTATCAGAATTCATTAAAAGAAAAGCCGGGACAAGCCCGGCTTTTTCTTTATCACTCAGCAGCTGCTTCAGCAGCGGCCGGGCGGTCTACCAGCTCAATATAAGCCATAGGGGCGTTGTCGCCTGCACGGAAACCGCATTTCAGAATGCGAGTATAACCGCCGGCGCGCTCCAGGTAGCGCGGGCCCAGTTCATTGAACAGCTTAGCCACGATCGCGTTATCGCGAGTACGGGCAAATGCCAAGCGACGATTAGCAACGCTATCAGTCTTGGCAAGGGTGATCAGCGGTTCAACTACACGACGCAGCTCTTTTGCCTTAGGCAGAGTCGTCTTGATGATCTCATGACGAACCAGGGAGCTGGCCATGTTGCGGAACATTGCCTGACGATGGCTGCTGTTCCGGTTCAGTTGACGACCACTCAAACGATGGCGCATGACCTTATCCTTCTAACTAAATCTGTGAAACCCGTAATCTGGATTACTCGTCAGCGATGCTGGCGGGCGGCCAGTTCTCAAGGCGCATGCCAAGAGACAGACCACGGGAGGCCAACACGTCCTTGATCTCAGTCAGGGACTTCTTACCGAGGTTAGGAGTCTTAAGCAACTCAACTTCGGTACGCTGTACCAGATCACCAATATAGTGGATAGCTTCTGCCTTCAGACAGTTCGCAGAACGAACTGTCAGCTCCAAATCATCGACAGGACGTAGCAGAATCGGATCAAACTCGGGTTTCTCTTCTTTCTTCTCGGGCACGCTGACATCGCGCAGATCCACGAAGGCTTCCAGTTGCTCGGCCAAGATAGTGGCAGAACGACGGATGGCTTCTTCAGGATCCAGGGTACCATTGGTCTCCATGTCGATGACCAGCTTGTCCAAGTCGGTACGCTGTTCCACACGTGCTGCCTCAACATTGTAGGCAATACGAACGATGGGGCTGAACGCGGAGTCCAGCAGCAGGCGACCAATAGGGCGCTCTTCGTCATCGTTGTGAACACGAGCAGAAGCAGGCACATAACCACGACCACGCTGAACTTTCAGGCGCATGCTGATTTCAGCATTGGCACCAGTCAGATGGCAGATTACGTGCTCCGGGTTTACGATCTCGACTTCATCACCGTGAGTGATATCACCAGCGGTAACGGGGCCTGTTCCAGACTTGGTCAGGGACAGAGTTACCTCGTCCTTGCCTTCCAGCTTCACAGCGATACCTTTCAGGTTGAGCAGGATTTCAAGAATGTCTTCCTGTACACCTTCTTTGCTGCTGTACTCATGCAGTACCCCGTCAATTTCGACTTCAGTAACTGCACAACCGGGCATAGATGACAGCAAAATACGACGCAGGGCGTTGCCCAGCGTGTGACCAAAGCCACGCTCGAGTGGCTCAAGAGTCACTTTCGCATGAGTCGGGCTAACTTGCTCGATGTCAACTAGCCGCGGTTTAAGAAAATCTGTTACAGAACCCAGCATTGTGTCCTCTCTTTAGAAGCTAGCTTTACTTGGAGTAAAGCTCGACGATCAGCTGTTCGTTAATGTCGGCAGACAGGTCGGAACGCTCTGGCAGACGCTTGAAAGCACCTTCCATTTTAGCGGCGTCAACCTCTACCCAAGTCGGCTTCTCACGCTGACCAGCAACTTCCAGGGAAGCTTTGATACGCGCTTGCTTCTTAGCCTTCTCACGAACGCAGATCACGTCCTCAGGGGAAACCTGGAAAGAAGGAATGTTCACAACGCGACCGTTTACCATGATGGCCTTGTGGCTCACCAGCTGACGAGATTCAGCACGGGTAGCGCCGAAGCCCATACGGTAAACAACGTTGTCCAAACGACCTTCCAGCAGCTGCAACAGGTTTTCACCGGTGTTACCCTTTTGACGGGCAGCGTCGCGGTAGTAGTTGCGGAACTGTTTTTCCAATACGCCGTAGATACGACGAACTTTTTGTTTCTCGCGCAGCTGAACACCGTAGTCGGACAGACGCGCTTTACGCGCACCGTGCTGACCAGGGGCGGTGTCAATCTTGCACTTAGAATCAATCGCACGAACACCTGACTTCAGGAAGAGGTCGGTGCCCTCACGACGGCTAAGCTTAAGCTTAGGACCGATATATCTTGCCATCTTCTTTCTCCAACAATCCTAGACCAAGTAGCTACAGCGTTATACGCGGCGCTTCTTGGGAGGACGACAACCGTTGTGCGGGATCGGAGTCACATCAGTAATGTTAGTGATGCGGAAACCAGCCGCGTTCAGGGCGCGGATGGAAGACTCACGACCGGGACCCGGACCTTTGACCATGACTTCCAGGTTCTTGACGCCATATTCTTTGGCCATCTCACCAGCGCGCTCGGCAGCTACCTGAGCAGCGAACGGGGTGGACTTACGAGAACCACGGAAACCGGAACCACCAGAAGTAGCCCAAGACAGAGCATTGCCCTGACGGTCAGTAATGGTCACGATTGTGTTGTTGAAAGATGCATGAACGTGCGCAATACCGTCGCTCACTTGCTTTTTAACGCGCTTGCGAGCACGAGTCGGAGTTTTAGCCATTTTCTACCTTCCCGTTACTTCTTGATAGCCTTGCGCGGACCCTTACGGGTACGAGCGTTGGTCTTGGTACGTTGACCACGAACAGGCAGGCTACGACGGTGACGCAAACCACGGTAGCAACCCAGATCCATCAATCGCTTGATGTTCATGGAAATCTGACGACGCAGGTCACCTTCAACGGTGAATTTACCTACTTGTTCACGCAGACTCTCGATCTGAGCTTCGTCCAGGTCTTTAATTTTCACATTCTCAGCGATACCGGCTGCGGCACAGATGGCCTTGGAGCGGGTACGACCGACGCCATAAATAGCAGTCAAAGCGATGACTGCATGCTTATGGTCAGGAATGTTAATGCCAGCGATACGGGCCACTATTCACTCCTACATATAGTAGATTACGACCACCACAAAGCCCGTGAGCGGATACGTGGCGGTCAACCAATACACAACAAAAGTTGGCTGGCTATATTAGCCAGCACAACTATTTGTTGCAAGTACTAACCGTAAAAAATTAGCCTTGGCGCTGTTTATGCTTTGGCTCGCTGCAAATCACACGCACCACACCGTGACGCTTGATGATTTTGCAGTTACGGCAGATTGCCTTAACGGAAGCACGAACTTTCATTGCTTAACTCCGTAACTACGCCGACCTTTAGCGGCCGTAGCCCTTCAGGTTGGCCTTCCTCAGGACGTCGCCATATTGATGAGACATCATATGGGTTTGTACCTGAGCCATGAAGTCCATGATAACTACCACAATAATCAGCAGCGAAGTGCCACCGAAGTAGAACTGTACGTTCCAGGCAGTCATCAAGAACTGGGGTACCAGACAGATAAAGGTTATATAGAGCGCACCTGCCAATGTCAGGCGAGTCATAACCTTATCGATGTAACGTGCTGTCTGCTCGCCCGGGCGAATCCCCGGGATAAAGGCTCCACTCTTCTTCAGATTATCTGCTGTCTCGCGGGGGTTGAACACCAGCGCGGTATAGAAGAAGCAGAAGAAGATAATGGCTGCTGCATACAGCATTTCGTAAAGCGGTTGACCCGGCTGCAGGACCATAGAGACCTGTTGCAGGATATCAGCTACTTTACCCTCGCCCTGACCAAACCAAGAGGTAATGGTCCCCGGGAAGAGGATGATACTGGATGCGAAAATCGCAGGAATCACACCAGCCATATTCACTTTCAACGGCAGGTGTGTGCTTTGCGCGGCAAATACCTGGCGGCCTTGTTGACGCTTGGCATAGTTAACGACGATACGACGCTGACCACGCTCCACGAACACCACAAAGTAAGTCACTGCGAAAACAATCAAGCCCAGCAACAACAACAGCAGGATGTGCAATTCCCCTTGACGTGCCTGTTCGGCCGTAGCGCCAATGGCATGCGGCAGACCAGCAACGATACCTGTGAAAATAATCAACGAGATACCATTACCAATCCCACGCTCGGTAATCTGCTCACCCAACCACATCAAAAACATGGTACCGGTGACCAGACTCACAACCGCTGTAAAATAGAAGCCCAGACCCGGATTAGTCACGAGTCCATGCATCATATTCGGCAGACCGGTTGCAATACCAATGGCCTGGAAAGTTCCCAAAACCAGCGTGCCCCAACGGGTATATTGGCTAATCTTGCGACGGCCGGATTCACCTTCTTTCTTGAGTTCAGCAAGAGCGGGGTGAACCACTGTCAGCAGCTGGATAATGATCGATGCCGAAATGTACGGCATGATCCCCAACGCAAGAATAGAAGCACGCGAGAGTGCACCACCACTGAACATGTTGAACATCTCAATGATGGTGCCCTTCTGTTGCTGGAACAACTCGGCCAGTACGGCGGCGTCAATACCAGGAATCGGCACATAAGAGCCTGCACGGAAAACGATAATCGCCCCGAGAACGAAGAGCAGACGGCTCTTCAGTTCACTCAGACCACCCTGTGCTTTAACATCCAATCCTGGTTTCTTAGCCATTGTACTGATTATTCCTCGATTTTACCGCCAGCGGCCTCGATGGCTGCGCGTGCACCTTTGGTGACGGACAGACCACGAACGGTCACAGCACGGTCAATGTTGCCTGACAGAACAACTTTAGCGAACACGATGTTCTTAGTAACAACACCGGCTTGCTTCAGAGTGCTCAGGTCGACCACATCACCTTCTACCAGGGCGATTTCGTTCAGACGCACTTCGGCAGAAACCAAAGATTTGCGAGAGAAGAAACCGAACTTCGGCAGACGGATTTTCAAAGGCATCTGGCCACCTTCGAAACCGTTGCGAACTTTGCCGCCACCGGAACGAGAGGTTTGGCCTTTAACACCACGACCACCAGTCTTGCCCAGGCCGGAGCCGATACCACGACCACGACGTTGTTTTTCAGGCTTGGAACCAGCGGCCGGAGACAGAGTGTTCAGACGCATGCTTAGCCCTCCACCTTAACCATGTAATAAACCTGGTTGATCATGCCGCGTACGCAAGGAGTATCTTCCAGCTCAACGGTGTGACCAATGCGACGCAGACCCAGACCACGCAGAGTCGCCTTGTGCTTTGGCAGACGGCCGATAGAGCTGCGAGTTTGAGTTACTTTTACAGTGTTAGCCATGTCGCATTACCCCAGAATTTCTTCAACGCGCAGACCACGCTTGGCAGCGATCTGTTCCGGTGATTGACCGTGAACCAGAGCGTCTACAGTAGCGCGAACAACGTTGATTGGGTTGGTGGAACCGTAGGTCTTGGCCAGCACGTTGTGGATACCGGCAACTTCCAGAACAGCACGCATAGCGCCGCCTGCAATGATACCAGTACCTTGGGAGGCCGGCTTCATGAACACGGTGGAGCCAGAGTGAACACCACGCACCGGGTGGTGCAGAGTGCCGTTGTTCAGCTCAACCTTGTTCAGGTTACGCTTAGCCTGTTCCATTGCTTTTTGAATAGCAGCCGGAACTTCACGGGCTTTACCGTAACCGTAACCTACACGGCCGTTACCATCACCCACCACGGTCAACGCGGTGAAGGACATGATACGACCACCTTTAACAGTTTTCGAAACACGGTTTACTGCAATGAGCTTTTCTTGCAGTTCGCCGGCTTGAGATTCGACTTTAGCCATCTTCGACTCCTAGCTTAGAACTGAAGACCAGCGTCACGTGCGGCAGCTGCCAGGGCAGCGATGCGACCGTGATACTTGAAACCGGAACGATCGAAAGATACGTTCTGAACGCCTTTGGCAATAGCACGCTCAGCGATAGCCTTACCTACAGCGGTAGCAGCATCTGCGTTACCGGTGTATTTCAGAGCTTCACTGATGGCTTTCTCTACTGTGGAAGCAGAGGCCAGAACTTCGGAACCGTTGGCTGCAATAACCTGCGCATAGATATGACGCGGGGTACGGTGAACAACCAGACGGGTAGCTCCCAGTTCCTGCATCTTTTTCCGAGCACGAGTAGCACGACGGAGACGAGCTGCTTTCTTGTCCATAGTGTTACCTTACTTCTTCTTAGCTTCTTTAGTACGCACTTGCTCGTTGGCATAGCGTACACCCTTGCCCTTGTAGGGCTCCGGAGCGCGGTAAGCACGGATATCGGCGGCGACTTGGCCAACCAGCTGCTTGTCGACGCCACGCAGAACGATTTCTGTAGCAGTCGGGCACTCAGCGGTCACACCAGCCGGCAGCGCATGCTCTACCGGGTGAGAGAAGCCCAGAGCCAGCGCAACAGCATTGCCCTTGATGGAGGCTTTATAACCTACACCAACCAGCTGCAGCTTGCGCTCGAAGCCTTGGGTAACACCGATTACCATGTTGTTGACCAATGCACGGGCAGTACCGGCCTGAGCGTCAGCACCAGCGATGCTGCCGCGCGGGGCGAACTTCAGTACATTGTCTTCTTTGGTCACTTCTACACCGGCGTGAATAGAGCGAACCAGAGAACCTTTACCACCTTTGATGGTCAGTTCCTGGCCGTTCAGAGTCACCTCTACGCCAGCAGGAATAGTGACGGGTGCCTTAGCAACACGAGACATTTCCTACCTCCTATTAAGCGACGTAGCAGATGATCTCACCGCCCATGCTTGCTTTGCGAGCAGCACGGTCAGTCATCACACCTTTAGACGTGGACACGATAGCAACACCGAGACCGCCCATAACTTTCGGCAGATCAGTAGTGCGCTTGTAAATACGCAGGCCTGGACGGCTTACGCGTTGGATCAGTTCTACAACTGGCTTGCCCTGGAAATATTTCAGTTCAATTTCCAGTTCCGGCTTCACGTCACCAGCTACGGAGTAGCCAGCGATGTAACCTTCTTCTTTCAGCACTTTGGCGATAGCCACTTTCAGCTTGGAAGAAGGCATGGAAACCGCAACTTTGCTCGCCGCCTGACCGTTACGGATGCGGGTCAGCATATCCGCGATCGGATCTTGCATGCTCATAAGTCTAACTCCCGAGATTCGTTACCAAGAAGCCTTCTTCAGGCCCGGAATTTCGCCCTTCATGGCATGCTCACGCACCTTGATGCGAGACAGGCCAAACTTGCGCAGGAAACCGTGCGGACGACCAGTAATATTGCAACGGTTACGCTGGCGGGACGGACTGGAATCACGGGGCAGCTGTTGCAGTTGCAGTACAGCATCCCAACGCGCTTCTTCAGAAGCGTTCATGTCAACGATGATAGCTTTCAGCTCGGCACGCTTGGTCGCGTACTTGGCTACCAGCTTGGCACGCTTTGCTTCGCGCGCTTTCATGGATGTTTTAGCCATAACCCTAACCTTACTTGCGGAATGGGAAGTTAAAGGCAGCCAGCAGAGCACGGCCTTCTTCATCGGTATTCGCGGAAGTGGTGATGGTGATATCCAGACCACGGACGCGATCGACTTTGTCATAGTCGATTTCCGGGAAGATGATCTGCTCACGCACGCCCATGGAGTAGTTACCACGACCGTCGAACGCTTTAGCGTTCAGGCCACGGAAGTCACGGATACGCGGTACGGAGATGCAGATCAGCCGTTCCAGGAACTCCCACATACGCTCGCCACGCAGGGTTACTTTACAACCTATCGGGTAGCCTTCACGAATCTTGAAGCCCGCAACAGATTTGCGAGCTTTGGTGATCAGCGGCTTCTGACCGGAAATGGCAGCCATATCGGCAGCAGCATTTTCCAGCAACTTCTTGTCAGAGATCGCTTCACCAACACCCATGTTCAGGGTGATTTTCTCGATCCGAGGGACTTGCATGATAGTCTTGTAACCGAACTGCTTGGACAGTTCATTTACTACATCGGATTTGTAGTAATCATGCAGTTTCGCCATCGTTAAACTCCAATTACTTCACAAGTTCGCCGGTGGATTTGAAGAAACGGACTTTTTTGCCGTCTTCAATCCGGAAACCAACGCGGTCAGCTTTGCCAGTGGCAGAGTTGAACAGCGCTACGTTTGATACATCGATGGGGGCTTCTTTGGTGACGATACCGCCAGCCTGACCCAGTGCGGGTACCGGCTTCTGGTGTTTCTTCACCTGGTTGATGCCTTCCACGATTACCTTACCTTTTGCAATCAGGACTTGAGTGACTTTGCCACGCTTGCCCTTGTCTTTGCCGGTAAGAACAATCACTTCGTCTTCGCGACGGATTTTAGCTGCCATCGTTCGACTCCTTACAGTACTTCGGGTGCCAGGGACACAATCTTCATGAACTTCTCATTACGCAGTTCACGGGTCACCGGGCCAAAAATACGAGTACCGATTGGCTGTTGGTTGTTGTTAAGCAACACAGCCGCATTGTTGTCGAAACGGATGACAGAGCCGTCCGGACGACGAACGCCTTTACGGGTGCGTACGACCACCGCGTTATACACATCACCTTTCTTCACTTTACCGCGAGGAATGGCTTCCTTGATGGAAACCTTGATGATGTCGCCGATGCCGGCGTAACGGCGGTGCGAGCCACCCAGAACCTTAATACACATTACACTGCGAGCGCCGGAGTTGTCGGCAACACCCAGCATACTTTGCATCTGGATCATCTTAGTGCTCCGCTTTGTTTACTTCTTATCCCTAATGGGATCTGGCTGCCTTCAAAAGGCGCGAAACTATAACACAGGATTTTCAGAAAAGGTAGCCTAAAAAACAAACGGCCCCTGAAAGGGGCCGCTTGGACTACAAAGTACCGATTAGGCCTTTTCTACAACGGCAACCAGGGTCCAGGACTTGGTCTTGGACAGCGGGCGGCATTCGCGGATTTCCACGAGGTCGCCAGCTTTGCACTCGTTGTTTTCGTCATGCACGTGCAGCTTGGTAGTGCGCTTGATGATCTTACCGTAGATCGGGTGCTTTACCTTGCGCTCGATAGCAACAGTGATGGACTTGTCCATCTTGTCGCTGATTACACGACCTTGCAGAGTACGGATCTTGTCAGTCATTACGCACCTGCCTTCTCAGTCAGTACAGTCTTGATACGTGCGACGTCACGACGCACTTGTTTCAGAGTGTGAGTCTGAGCCAGCTGGCCGGTGGACGCTTGCATGCGCATGTTGAATTGCTCGCGCAGCAGGCCCAGCAGCTCCTGGTTCAGTTCTTCGACGCTCTTTTGACGCAGATCTTGGGCTTTCATCACATCACCGTCTTAATTACGAAAGTGGTCTGAACAGACAGCTTAGCTGCGGCCAGGGCAAACGCTTCACGCGCCAGAGCCTCAGGTACACCGTCCATCTCGTACAGAACCTTGCCAGGCTGGATCGGGCAAACCCAGTATTCCACGTTACCCTTACCTTTACCCATACGAACTTCGAGGGGCTTTTCGGTGATGGGCTTGTCCGGGAACACACGGATCCAGATCTTACCTTGACGCTTAACGTGACGGGTCATGGCACGACGGGCTGCTTCGATTTGACGAGCAGTCAGTTGACCACGGGATGTCGCCTTCAGGCCAAAGGTACCGAAGGATACTTCGTTACCAGAGGTGGCCAGACCGCGGTTACGACCCTTGTGGGTCTTGCGGAATTTAGTACGCTTAGGTTGCAACATTTACCGAATCTCCTTACTTAGCAGCGCGGCGCTTGTTGTCACGCTTGGGCTTTGCAGGAGCTTGCTCTTGAGCAGCGGCAGCGTTAACAGCAGCCAGACCGCCCAGAACTTCGCCCTTGAAGATCCAAACTTTAACGCCGATCACACCGTAAGTGGTGTGGGCTTCAGAAGTTGCGTAGTCGATGTCGGCACGCAGGGTGTGCAACGGCACACGACCTTCACGGTACCATTCGGTACGCGCGATTTCAGCGCCGCCCAGACGACCGGAAACTTCCACTTTGATGCCCTTGGCACCCAGGCGCATTGCGTTCTGTACGGCGCGCTTCATAGCACGACGGAACATTACACGACGCTCCAGCTGGGAAGTGATGCTGTCGGCAACCAGTTTGCCATCCAGCTCCGGCTTGCGGACTTCGGAAATGTTGATCTGAGCAGGCACGCCAGCAATAGTGGCTACAGCTTTGCGCAGCTTCTCAACGTCTTCGCCTTTCTTACCGATTACAACACCCGGACGAGCGGTGTGAATGGTCACACGGATGCTCTTGGCCGGACGCTCAATGGTGATCTTGGACAAGGACGCGTTTTTCAGTTCCTTGGTCAGGAACTGGCGTACTTGAAAATCGCTGTACAGGTTGTCAGCGAAGTCTTTGGTGTTCGCGAACCAGGTAGAATTCCAAGGCTTGGTAATACCCAGGCGAATGCCATTAGGATGTACTTTCTGACCCATTGCTTATCTCCCAGCCTTAGCGTCGGATACCACTACAGTGATGTGAGCGGTACGCTTGAGGATACGATCCGCACGACCTTTGGCACGCGGACGGATGCGCTTCATGGAGGGACCTTCGTCGACCATGATAGTAGCAACACGCAGCGCGTCGATATCGGCGCCTTCGTTGTGCTCAGCGTTTGCAATGGCAGATTCCAGCACTTTCTTAACCAGCACTGCAGCCTTTTTCGGGCTGAAGGTCAGGATATTCAGAGCCTTGTCTACGGACAGACCACGTACTTGATCGGCTACCAGACGAGCTTTCTGGGCAGAAGTACGGGCATAACGGTGTTTAGCGATAGCTTCCATCATTTATCCCTTAGCGCTTCTTAGCCTTCTTATCAGCAGCATGGCCGCGATAAGTACGAGTCGGTGCGAATTCACCCAGTTTGTGACCGATCATTTCTTCGGTAACGAAAACCGGAACGTGCTGACGACCATTATGGACAGCGATGGTCAAACCGATCATGTTCGGGATGATCATTGAACGACGGGACCAGGTTTTAACCGGCTTTTTATCCCCGCTTTCCACCGCTTTCTCTACCTTCTTCAGCAAGTGCAGGTCAATAAATGGACCCTTCTTGAGAGAACGTGGCATGGTGATTCCTCTATGTTAACAATTACTTGTTACGACGACGTACGATGTACTTGTCGGTACGCTTGTTCTTACGGGTCTTGAAGCCTTTAGCCTTCTGGCCCCATGGGGACACAGGCTGCATGCCCTTGTTACGACCCTCACCACCACCGTGCGGGTGGTCAACCGGGTTCATCGCCATACCGCGAACGGTCGGACGAATACCACGCCAGCGGTTTGCACCGGCTTTACCCAGTTGACGCAACATGTGCTCGGAGTTACCGACTTCACCGATGGTAGCGCGGCACTCGGCCAGAACTTTACGTACTTCGCCGGAACGCAGACGCAGAGTTACATAGTTACCTTCACGAGCCAGGATCTGGATGAAAGTACCAGCGGAACGAGCCAGCTGGGCACCTTTACCAGGCTTCATCTCTACAGCGTGAACGGTAGAACCAACCGGGATGTTGCGCATCGGCAGGGCGTTACCTACCTTGATGGCTGCATCAGCACCAGAAGCGATCGCGTCACCAGCTTTCAGGCCTTTCGGAGCCAGGATGTAACGACGCTCACCGTCTGCATACAACACCAGAGCGATGTTAGCGGTACGGTTCGGATCGTATTCCAGGCGCTCTACTTTAGCCGGGATACCGTCTTTGTCGCGCTTGAAGTCGACGATACGGTAGTGCTGCTTGTGACCACCACCGATATGACGGGTAGTGATACGGCCGTTGTTGTTACGACCACCGGACTTGCTTTTGCTGTCCAGCAGAGCGGCGAAGGGCTTGCCCTTGTACAGCTCTTGATTGACGATCTTGACGACGTGGCGGCGGCCCGGAGAAGTAGGCTTGCACTTAACGATTGCCATTTTTGAGAACTCCTCTTACTCGGCTGCGCCCATGAAGTCGATGTCCTGACCAGCTTTCAGGGTCACATAAGCCTTTTTCCAATCGGAACGACGGCCTACGCGTGCACCTGCGCGCTTGGTCTTACCCTTCATGTTCAGGGTACGGACGGTCTCAACTTCGACCTCGAACAGTTTCGCAACTGCAGCTTTGACTTCCGCCTTGGTAGCATCAACAGCAACTTTGAACACGATAGTGTTCTGCTTTTCTGCAACCATGGTGCTCTTTTCAGAGATGTGCGGAGCCTTCAGAACTTTCAGCAGACGCTCTTCACGGATCATGCCAGCATCTCCTCGATTTGCTTAACTGCGTCAGCAGTCATCAGAACCTTGTCGAAAGCGATCAGGCTGACCGGGTCGATACCGGCAACGTCACGCACGTCAACTTTGTACAGGTTGCGAGCAGCCAGGAACAGGTTCTCATCGACTTCAGCAGTCACGATCAGAACATCAGTCAGTTCCATTTCTTTCAGCTTGGCGATCAGTTCTTTGGTCTTCGGAGCTTCGATGCCGAACTTCTCAACAACGATCAGGCGCTCTTGACGTACCAGCTCGGACAGAATGCTACGGATAGCGCCGCGGTACATCTTCTTGTTTACTTTCTGGCTGTGATCTTGCGGCTTAGCAGCAAAAGTCACACCACCGGAACGCCAGATGGGCGAACGGATGGAGCCAGCACGGGCACGACCAGTACCCTTCTGACGCCACGGCTTTTTGCCGCCACCAGACACTTCAGAGCGAGTCAGCTGCGCACGAGTACCCTGACGGGCACCAGCGGCATATGCAACGACGACCTGGTGAACCAGAGCTTCGTTGAATTCGCGCCCGAAGGTAGTCTCGGAAACTTCAAGAGCGCTCTTGGCGTCTTTCATTACCAATTCCATTACTATCTCCTCAGACGTTACGCTTTGACGGCAGGTTTGACGATCACGTTGCCGTTGGTTGCACCCGGTACTGCACCTTTGATGAGCAGCAGGTTGCGTTCAGCGTCAACACGAACCAGTTCCAGGTTCTGAGTCGTTACACGCTCAGCACCCATGTGACCAGCCATCTTTTTGCCCTTGAATACACGACCCGGAGTCTGGTTCTGACCGATAGAACCCGGAACGCGGTGAGACAAGGAGTTACCGTGGGTCATATCCTGGGTGCGGAAGTTGTGGCGCTTAACAGTACCAGCAAAGCCCTTACCTTTGGATGTGCCGGTAACGTCTACCAGCTTAACGTCAGCGAGAAGATCTACTTTCAGCTCGCTACCAACAGTGAAAGTTTCACCGTTGTTCAGGCGGAATTCCCACAGACCGCGACCGGCTTCTACACCAGCTTTGGCGAAGTGGCCAGCTTCCGGCTTGGTCACACGGCTGGCTTTCTTGGCGCCAGTGGTAACCTGAATAGCGTTGTAGCCGTCGGTTTCTACAGATTTGACCTGAGTTACACGGTTAGCTTCAACTTCGATAACAGTCACCGGGATAGAAACGCCATCTTCAGTGAAGATGCGAGTCATACCCACTTTGCGACCTACAAGACCGATTGTCATTGTTATCAACCTCTTTCCGTAATTAACCCAGGCTGATCTGGACGTCTACACCAGCTGCCAGATCCAGACGCATCAGGGCGTCTACGGTCTTGTCAGTCGGCTCAACGATGTCTACCAGACGCTTGTGAGTGCGGATCTCGTACTGATCACGCGCATCTTTGTTGACGTGCGGGGAGATCAGGACGGTGAAGCGCTCTTTGCGAGTCGGCAGCGGAATAGGACCGCGAACCTGCGCGCCAGTGCGCTTAGCAGTTTCAACGATTTCCGCAGTGGATTGATCAATCAGGCGATGATCAAAAGCCTTCAGGCGGATACGGATTCTTTGGTTCTGCATTGACAGAGCTCCAATAGATAAAAGAACATAAATCAACACCGCCCGACCGAGATCTCTCCCGCCAGAGGTGTGATTTTTCACGTTTCCCCCCATATCGGGAGGACTGTATGGCTGGCTCCTGTAAACAGGAAACTCAGCAGCAGACATATCGTCTGGCTTACCTCATGGGTAAGCGGAGGGGATTATACGGATTTTTCAAATTTGCGCAAGGGAGAGCGAACAGATTATGCGCAGTTTTATGTGACAGATGGATCTCGCCTGCGGCAACACACTCTGCTGCCGACACCAAGGTAACGACAATGTTACAAGCAGACTGGTAGACTGTGCGCTTGCCTCTGTCAGTGGAACGAGATCCCATGCTCAAAGATCAAAAGAAAGCCTATCAGTATGGCCTTTGCGCCGTTGCCCTCTGGTCGACGGTCGCCACAGCCTTCAAGATCTCCCTCGCCTATTTCGAACCTGTGCAACTGTTGCTTGTGGCCGCCTTCACCTCGACTCTCACGCTGACAGCCGTCGTCGCCAAACAGGGCAAACTGCCGCTGCTGGGGAACTACATCAAGGCCCGCCCTTTCTACTACCTGACTCTGGGCGTGCTGAACCCCTTTCTCTATTACCTGTTGCTATTCAAGGCCTATGACCTGTTGCCTGCCCAGCAGGCACAGACCCTCAACTACACCTGGGCCATTACCCTCAGTCTGCTGGCCGTCCCCTTCCTCGGCCAGAAGCTGCGTCGGCGTGATGGCGTCGCTATCGTGCTGGGGTATTTTGGCGCGCTGGTGATCGCCACCAGAGGGGATGTATTCGGCCTCCAGTTCGACAGCCCCCTCGGCGTGACGATGGCGCTGGTCTCGACCCTCATCTGGGCCAGCTACTGGATCCTCAACACCCGCAATCAGGGGGATCCCATCGTCAGCCTGTTGCTTGGCTTTATGATCAGCCTGCCTTTTATCGTTGTGGCGACCTGGTTGCTCTCCGATTTTGCCATGACCGCCTGGCAGGGATGGGCTGGTGCCATCTATGTGGGACTGTTCGAAATGGGTTTCGGTTTCGTGCTCTGGCTGATGGCGCTGCGCCATGCCACCAACACGGCCCCCATCAGCAACCTCATTTTCATCTCGCCGTTTGCCTCACTGGTGCTGCTCAACCTGTTGATCGGCGAAGCCATCCATCCGGCCACCCCCATCGGGTTGGCGCTCATCGTTGCCGCCCTGCTGATCCAGCAGCTCAAGTACGGCAAACGCTATCGTGCATCAGTCGAAACCAAGAGCTGACCATGCAGAAGGGCGTATCCACGGATACGCCCTTCTCTCAATCCATCCACTCCTGTGGCTGATGTTTCGGCAGCCGCATCTCGACCAACAAGCCGCCGAGATCCGAGCTTCCCAACCGGATAGTGCCGTGGTGCTGGGCGACTATCTTGGCCACGATAGCCAACCCCAAGCCACTGCCGCCAACGGTCCGCGCCACATTACCCTGAGTAAACGGCTTGAGCACCCGGGAGTAGTCCTGCTCCGGAATGCCGGGGCCATCATCGGAAAGGCGCAGGCGCACCCAGTGCCCGTCGTCCTTCAACTCGGCATGCAACCGGCTCGCCCCATAACGCAGTGAGTTGCTTGAGAGGTTGTTCAACACCCGCCGGATGCTGACCGGATTGCAGGCCACCCGCACCGCCTCTTGCGGCAGCGCCAGATCAACTTCCAATCCCTGCTCCGAGTAGATCAGCAAGGTATCGTGCACCAGCTGGGTCAGGTCGATCGGCTCCAGATCCTGGCCTTCATCCGGGCGGATGTAATCGATGAACTGATCGATGATGGCATTGGACTCATCGATGTCGGCGTTGATGCTCTCCTTGAGGTACTCGTCACCGGAGGACATCATCTCGGTCGCCAGCCGGATGCGGGTCAGCGGGGTACGCAGATCGTGGGAAACCCCCGCCATCATCAAGTTACGCTCTTCGATCAGGCTCTTGATGGAGTGCGACATATGGTTGAAGGTGCGTGTCAGTCGCCGCACTTCCCGTGATCCCAGCTCCCCCAGCGCCTCGGGGAAATGGCCCCTGGCAACAGCAACGGCACCAGCCTCGAGATCCTCGAGCGGGCGCACCAGCTGCCGGGCAAAGCGCCAGGCCGCAAATAGGGTGATCACCAACAGCACGCTCAGATAGATGATGAGGGGTTCGATATCGTCATCTTCAATCTCGGTCAGCGGGATCCGCACCCAGATTTTGCTGGCCTGCGGCGGCTGGATCCAGATGATGTAGTGATCCTGGATCTCGACCCGCACCTTGGCCGGGCCACCCAGCTCGCGACTGATGTTCTCCTCCAGATAGGGGTATGGCTTGGCATCGTTGAAGCCATGTTGCACCGCCTCGCTCTGGGTATAGATATCGGTACCGGTCGTCACATAGACCAGCGCCTCGGCATCTTCGCTCAGCGCCAGTTGTTCCGTGTTGACCGGAAAGATCAGCTTGACCTGATTGGCCAGCAAGTGACTGATCTGCTTGACGGTTGGCGCCAGCAGATAGTTATAGAAGGTGACGTAGGAGACTGCTTGATAGACCACCAGAACGGCAGCCAGAAACCAGAGCATGCGCGAGAACATGCTGCCGACCTTTTTCATGCACCGTCACCATCTGGCACGAACACATACCCCAGACCCCAGACGGTCTGCAGGTAGCGGGGCTGGGCCGGATCCTGTTCCAGCAGGCGGCGCAGGCGAGAGACCTGCACGTCGATGCTGCGCTCGGTGGCGGTGTATTCGCGGCCACGGGCCAGATTCATCAGCTTGTCGCGGGA
Source organism: Aeromonas sp. S11(2024) (assembly GCF_041402345.1). Lineage (NCBI taxonomy): Bacteria > Pseudomonadati > Pseudomonadota > Gammaproteobacteria > Aeromonadales > Aeromonadaceae > Aeromonas > Aeromonas sp. S11(2024). The sequence continues at coordinate 17,076 of NZ_JBGLRC010000011.1, forward strand.
GAGCGGCTCGCGCGGATGGCTGACCAGTACTTTCAGCACCGCAAATTCACCGCTGGTGAGCGCCATCGGCTCACCATCCCGGCTCAGCTCGCGGGTCGCCAGATTGAGCTGGAAGGCACCGAAGTTGACCACCTTCTCTGCAGCAGAGGGTGCCCCCGGCAGCTCGACGGTATGGCGGCGCAGCACGGCACGGATCCGCGCCAGCAGTTCGCGGGGGTTGAACGGTTTGGGCAGATAGTCATCAGCCCCCATCTCGAGCCCGACGATGCGATCCACTTCATCCCCCTTGGCGGTGAGCATCAGCACCGGGATCTGGTTGCCCGCTTCCCGCAGACGGCGGCAGATGGAGAGTCCATCCTCCCCCGGCAACATCAGGTCGAGCACCATCAGGCTGAAGTTTTCACGAGTCAGCAAGCGATCGGCCTGCTCGCCATTAGCTACGCCGCGCACTACGAATCCCTGCTCGGTGAGATAGCGCTCCAACAGGGAACGTAATTTCAGGTCATCGTCCACGACCAGGACCTTGTATTGCTGCTGACTCATTGCTTTGCCTCTTCATTCTTTAGCTGCCCCCAATACTAGGGGGGGATATAGCGGGAACAAAGCACAAATATGTTACCGGTTATTACCCGTCCCGAGAGCGTGACGGCCATCAAGTCACTGCGCTGGCCAGCGACTCCCTGAACGGCGCCAGCCGAACCATCACGATTTCCCTCGACAGCAAGAGGACAAAAGCTAATATTCCCGAGCAGTTAGCGATGAATACCCCTCTTTGACCAGGTCCGCATCACCATGAAGACAAAGCTGATCACCCGCGAAGGCTACAACAAGCTGAAAGAAGAGCTCGATTTCCTCTGGCGCCAGGAGCGCCCCGAGGTCACCAAGAAGGTGGCATGGGCCGCCAGCCTGGGGGATCGCAGCGAAAATGCTGACTACCAGTACAACAAGAAGCGGCTGCGGGAGATCGATCGGCGGGTGCGCTACCTGCGCAAATGCCTCGAAGAGCTGGGGATCGTCGACTATGCCCCCGCGCAGGAGGGCAAGGTCTTCTTCGGTGCCTGGGTCGAGGTGGAAAACGATGAGGGCGAGACCAAGCGCTTTCGCATCGTCGGCTATGACGAGATCTTCGAGCGCAAGGATTACATCTCCATCGACTCCCCCATGGCCCGCGCTCTGCTCAAGAAAGAGGTCGGTGATGAGGCCATCGTCCGTACGCCAGTTGGTGACGTCTGCTGGTATATCAACGAGATCAGCTACCCCAAATAGCCGGACTGCTTGCCACAAGCACATCCTGAGTCACAGGTGCAATGGCAAGATAAACGCCCTCCCCTGCGACTTTATCAGTCTGACTGGTGCAGACCCCGGCGCAGGGTGGCATCCCGCAACACGACCCCATATAGTGCTCACACTTGGCGCCTGATGGCGCGGACTCGACCACAGAGGTCCTCAACAACATCATGATGCAAACCATAGAGAGACAGATTGCCGGTGAGCTCCATGCTCGCCCGGAGCAGGTGCAGGCCGCAGTGCGCCTGCTGGATGAAGGCTCGACCGTGCCCTTTATCGCCCGTTACCGTAAAGAGGTGACCGGCGGTCTGGACGACAGCCAACTGCGTACCCTGGAGAGCCGCCTCGGCTATCTGCGTGAACTGGAAGATCGCCGTCAGGTGATCATTCGCTCCATCGAAGAGCAGGGCAAGCTGACCCCCGAGCTGATGCGCGAATTGAATGGCGCCGACAGCAAGACCCGACTGGAAGACCTCTACCTCCCCTACAAGCCCAAACGCCGCACCAAGGGGCAGATGGCGATCGAAGCCGGGTTGGAGCCGCTGGCCAACCTGCTGCTCAGCGACCCGATGCAGGATCCCGAGCAAGCGGCTGCCGCCTTCCTCAATCCCGAACAGGGCATTGCCGACAGCAAAGCGGCTCTCGATGGCGCCCGCTATATCCTGATGGAGCGCTTCGCCGAGCAGGCCGACCTGCTGGAGAAGCTGCGCGACTACCTGTGGCAGAACGCCACCCTGCGCGCCCGCGTGGTGGCAGGCAAGGAGCAGGAAGGGGCCAAGTTCAAGGACTATTTCGAACACGACGAACCACTGCACAAGGCCCCCTCACACCGGGTGCTGGCCATGCTGCGCGGCCGCAATGAGGGGATCCTCAATCTGGCGCTGGTCACCGGTGACGATGAGAGTGCCAGCCCCTGCGAAGGGATCATTGCCCACCACCTCAAGCTCAATCTGCAGAACCGCCCGGCCGACAAATGGCTGCAAGGGGTAGTGAGCTGGACCTGGAAGATCAAGTTGTCGCTTCAGATGGAGACAGAGCTGATCGGCCGCATCCGCGAGTCGGCAGAGGAGGAGGCGATCAAGGTGTTCGCCATGAACCTCAAGGATCTGCTGATGGCGGCCCCGGCGGGCATGCGCTGCACCATGGGGCTGGATCCGGGCATCCGCACCGGGGTCAAGGTTGCCGTGGTGGATGCCACCGGCAAACTGGTCGATCACGCAACCATCTATCCGTTCGAACCAAAACGCCAGATTGATCAGAGCCTCAAGACCCTGAGCGAGCTGTGCCAGAAACACAAGGTCGAGCTCATCAGCATCGGCAACGGTACCGCTTCGCGGGAGACCGACCGCCTGGTCAGCGACCTGTTCGAGCGCTACCCCGCCGCCAAGGCGCAGAAGATAGTGGTGAGCGAAGCGGGAGCCTCGGTCTACTCCGCCTCCGAACTCGCCTCCCAGGAGTTCCCGGATCTCGACGTCTCGATCCGTGGCGCCGTCTCCATCGCCCGCCGCCTGCAAGACCCGTTGGCCGAACTGGTCAAAATCGACCCCAAGAGTATCGGGGTGGGCCAGTATCAGCACGACGTCGGCCAGAGCCAGCTGGCCCGCCGGCTGGATGCGGTGGTCGAGGATTGCGTGAACGCGGTCGGGGTCGATGTGAACACCGCCTCGGTCGCCCTGCTCAACCGGGTTTCCGGCCTCTCCCAGACGTTGGCCCAGAACATCGTCGCCTACCGGGATGAGCACGGCGCATTCAAGAGCCGTCAGCAGTTGCTGAAAGTGAGCCGACTCGGCCCCAAAGCCTTCGAACAGTGCGCCGGCTTCCTGCGCATTCGCGGCGGCAGCAATCCCCTCGACAGCTCGGCAGTGCACCCGGAGTCCTATCCGGTCGTGGAGCGGATCCTCGCCAAGCTGGAGCAGACCGTGGAGAGCCTGCTCGGCAACAGCAGCCTGCTGCGCAGCCTGAAACCGGCCGATTACACCGATGAGCAATTCGGCGTGCCCACCATCACCGACATCATCGGCGAGCTGGACAAGCCGGGCCGCGACCCGCGCCCCGAGTTCAAAACCGCTACCTTCAAGGAAGGGGTGGAGCAGATCAGCGACCTGGTGCCAGAGATGGTACTGGAAGGGGTGGTCACCAACGTCACCAACTTCGGCGCCTTCGTCGATATCGGTGTTCATCAGGACGGTCTGGTGCACATCTCCTCCCTGACCGACCGTTTCGTCAAGGATCCCCGTGAGGTGGTCAAGGCGGGCGACATTGTGCGGGTCAAGGTGCTGGAAGTGGACGCCCCGCGCAAGCGGATCAGTCTGACCATGCGTCTCGACGAAAAGGCAGGGCAACCCGCCCGCAAGCCGGCTGAAGCGCGCAACAGCAGTGCTGGCAACACCAAACCAAGAAATGAGCCGCGGCAAAGCCCCCCTATGGGTGGTGCCATGGGCAACGCCTTCGCGGCAGCGCTCTCCAAAGCGAAAAAGTAGCGAAACCTTCCAGAAGTCCTCTGAATGCAAAAAGCCCCACAAGGGGCTTTTTTACACGCGAAGCTCAGGATCACTGCGTCAGGGCAGCAAGTATGCTCTCGGGCTCTCCATGCTGGGCCAGCACCTCCCGCAGTCGGTTGAATGCCTTGCAGGCCTCTTGCGGATACTTGCCGTAAGAGACGACGCCGGTGTGGCTCCAGCCAGCCGCCAGCATCACTTTCTTCTTGAAACTGGTTCCTTCAGTTCCCCCTCCTCCGAGCTGCATCAGAAACTGCTCCATCTGCAGGTGGGGGGGCGGTACACGGGAGAAGGTGGTGAAATCTTCCGCTTTGACTTCATCGAAATGCATGACAGCTCCTGTGAAATTGGAATGGGCCTGATCTTCAGGTTAGTTGCAAAACAGGCAAAGGAGCTGAAAGTTTGGCGAGGGTGATTCAGATATGCAGACTGAGGGACTGGGTAGAGGCCGGGCTGACAGCCTGTTGATAGTGGCCCGCGATGACGCTGTTGCGCTTGTCCATATAGGCACTCAGCACACCGCCCGATTTCGCGCTCTGCTCGGCCATCAGCTCTTTGCGCGCCTTGGCTTCACTCGCGGCAGCGCTGCGCGCGACGGCCAAATCCTGCGCAGAAGGCTCGGCAGGCGCCAGCGCTGCAGAGCGGATCTGCTGCATCTTGGCGATGGTAGCGGCAGGGTCACCGGGTACGACACTGGTATCGATCTGGACTTCGCCACCTGTCGCATAACGCTTGCCATCCGGCCCTTGCGTAAACTGATAGGTGGGCGAGCTGGCGTACTCTCCACCCGCAGACTGGTGCGCCTGCTCGTGAGTACGCACCTCCTTGTCACGCTCGACAAGATCCTGAACCTGCTGCTCTTGCCGCTGTTGCTGCTCCTGCTGTTTGGGGTCTTGCTGCTTGCGCTGCCCATCCTCGCCGGTGGCCTCGACAAAGCGATTGTCTGGCAGTGTCGTCGGGGCTAATTGCCCGGTTTCACGGCTGTTCTGGGAGGTCTGATTGCTGGAGGCCTGACCGGCTTTGGATTTCTCTTTCTGGGAGCCGACTTCAGATTCGGCAACGGAGGCTTGGCCCGCACGGGCCTGCGGGATCAGTTCTGCCCGGCGATTATCCGTCCTCGCCGCTTCCACCTGGGGTTGCAGCTGTGTCGGGATAAGGGGGGGCAGACTGACATTGATGTTCATCTCACACCCGGATGTCGATCAGGGTTCCCATCATATCGCTGGCGGTCTGCACTACCTTGGCTGAAGCGCCAGCCTGCTGCTCGGCCACCTTGAGATTGACAAGCTCATCGGTCACTTGCACCTGATCCCCGCTGGGGGTGTTGAGGCGGGCGATCTGATTGGATGCCTTGTCGGCAATCTGCTCGGCTCGCTGAAATCCCTGTACCCCGCTGTTGAAAGCAGAATCAATACGCATGGTGTTACTCCTCTGGTCACAGTTTAATTATCCGCCAGACCAGAGGATTAATGAAGCTTGCAGGCTGTTTTTTAGCCAACAAAATCTCGAACGATTTCAATGAATTCGTCAGGGTGGGAGATAAAAGGTGCGTGTGAAGCCTTATTGAGGGTCACGCTGCGGCTGGCAGGGTAGAGATCATCCAGCAGGGGAATGGCCGCTTTGGGCACCAATGAATCCAGTCGGCCATAGATCCGCAACCAGGGCAGGTCCAGCTCCCGCAGCGGTTCGCGCAGGTCAATCTCGGCCAACAGCGTCAGTCCGGCCTCGAGTGCGGCAAACTGGGGCGCCGGGCGCTCGGCCAGCCAGTGGCGCAACTGACGGATATCGTCCCGGGCATGTTCACTGCCCATGGCCTGGATCGCCAGAAAACGCTCTATGGTCTGGCGAAAATCCCCCGCCAGCATCTGGTTGAAGCCGGTCAGTACCTTGGGGGCGATCCCCGGCCACTCATCACGGGCCATGAAACAGGGGGAGCTGGCTACGGTGATCAGGGAGTGCAACCGATCGGGATGCGTCAGCGCCAACTGGCTTGCCACCAGACCGCCGAGCGACCAGCCAAGCAGATGACACTTCTGCGGCAAGATGGCGGCCACCTGCTCGGCAAGCCAGGGCAGGCTGTAATCCACTTGGTCTGCCAGCGGGCTGTTGCCAAAACCGGGCAAATCCACCAGATGAACCCTGTAGTGGCGCGCCAATTGCTGGGCAATACCATGCCAGACCGCGCCGTTCATCCCCCAACCGTGCAACAGCACCAGATCGGGCCCCTGGCCAAACTGCTCTACCGATATGCTCATCTAGACTCAAGATCCCTGTTCATGCTCTTGGGGTCAGCATGTTAAAGCGACTGCTCGCTAAAGCAAGCCCGCTGCTCGGCAACCACCGCGACTGGCAAGGGAGTTGCCTGCTCTGCCATCAGCCTTGCGACAACGAGCCCCTGCTCTGCAGCTGGTGTCGGCAGGCGCTGCACCAGTCACAGCCGAGATGCCACCTCTGCGCCGCACCGCTGGCTGACTATATAGAAGAGAACATACCGGTCTGTGGTCGCTGCCAGCGCAGACCTCCCCCCTGGGAGCGGTTGCAGGTAATTGGCGACTACCAAATCCCCTACCCCATGCTGATCCCCCGGCTCAAATATTCCGGCCAGATCCTGCTGGCGCCGCTACTGGCACGCCTCTTGGCCGATCATCTGGATAGCCGCGAGCCGCCGGAGGCGATCATTCCGGTTCCCCTGCACTGGTGGCGGCAGTGGCGGCGTGGGTTCAATCAGGCGGAGGAGATCGCACAAGCCCTTGGCGAGTTCACCGACATTCCCTGCGACAACACCCTGTTGCAGCGCATCAAGGCGACCCCGCAACAAACAACCCTGAGCGCCGGGCAGCGGCGGCGCAATCTGCGCGGGGCATTCCGGATCCGTCCCCACCACTATCGCCATGTCGCCCTGCTCGATGACGTCGTGACCACAGGCGCCACCGCCGGTCAGCTCAGCCGTCTGCTCCATGAGAGCGGCATCACAAAGGTGGAAGTGTGGGCAATCTGTCGTACCCTGCGGCACAGCAAGTAGCCATCGGCATGCTACCCAAGCATTAATAACCGCGTTATCATGAATACCCTAGTCGTACACTCAGGTTTATGAGGATAGTGATGATCAGCATTTCCGACGCCGCCCAGGCCCATTTCCGTAAACTGCTGGAAAAACAGCCTGATGGCACCAATATCCGGGTGTTTGTGGTCAATCCGGGAACCCAGAATGCCGAGTGTGGCGTATCTTATTGCCCGCCCGATGCCGTGGACCCGGAAGATCAACACCTGCCCTTCAGCGGCTTCGACTGCATGGTCGATCCCCTGAGCGCCCCCTTCCTGGTGGATGCCACCATCGACTTCGTGACCGATCAGATGGGCTCCCAGCTCACCCTGAAAGCACCGAACGCCAAGATGCGTAAAGTGGCCGACGACGCGCCGCTGATCGAGCGCATCGAGTACGTGTTGATGTCCGAAGTAAACCCCATGCTGGCCGGTCACGGTGGCAAGGTCACCTTGGTCGAGCTGACTGAAGACAAACTGGCTATCCTGCAGTTTGGCGGTGGTTGCAACGGTTGTTCCATGGTCGATTACACCCTGAAAGAGGGGATCGAGAAGCAGCTGCTGGAGAAGTTCCCGGGTGAGCTCAACGGTGTGAAAGATGCCACCGAGCACCAGCGCGGCGACCACTCCTACTACTGATTTGTGGCCCTTGCGGCTGCAAAGAAAAGGCCCCGCCATCTGGCGGGGCCTTTTGCATGGGCAATCGGCAGATTACTCGTCCTTCTTGTCTCGCGACAGCAGAGCGATAGCCGCCTCTTTCGGGTTCTTACCCTCGTAGAGCACCTTGAAGATCTGCTCGCAGATGGGCATCTCGACGCCGCAGCGGGCCGCCAGCAGATGCACCTCTTTGGTGTTGCGATACCCCTCCACCACCTGACCGATCTCGGTCATGGCGGTGTTCACATCCTTGCCAGCCCCGAGGGCCAGCCCGAAGCGACGGTTACGCGACTGGTTGTCGGTACAGGTGAGCACCAGATCCCCGAGCCCCGCCATCCCCATAAAGGTTTTGGCATCGGCACCCAGCGCCGCACCCAGACGCTGCATCTCCACCAGACCCCGGGTGATGAGCGCGGTTCTGGCATTGGCGCCAAACCCGAGCCCGTCGGAGAGACCGGCACCGATGGCGATGACGTTCTTCACCGCCCCACCCAGCTGCAGACCGACGAAGTCCGGATTGGTATAGACCCGGAACGAGCGGCCACAGTGCAGCAGGTGGGAGAGATCGTCGGCGAACTCGTCGTGGGTCGAAGCGACCGAGATGGCGGTCGGCAGACCGGCAGCCAGCTCCTTGGCGAAGGTGGGGCCGGAGATCACCGCCAGCGGTATCTCGTCACCCAGCACTTCACGGGCCACATCCTGCAGCAGACGGCCACTGTCCGGCTCCAGACCCTTGGTGGCCCAGGCGATACGGGTATCGGGGCGCAGGAAGGGTTTGATCCGGGTCAGTACATCGCCAAATACATGGCTCGGCACGACCAGCAGCAGCACGGGGGCTGCTTGTACCGCACGGTGCAGATCCGCAGTCAGCTGCAGATCGGCGGGAAAAGGGACATCAGGCAAAAATGCCTTGTTGCAGCGGTCTTGTTCCAGCTCGGCGACATGAGCGGGGTCGTGACCCCACAGCAGGGTCGGATGACCGTTGCGCGCCAGAGAAATGGCAAGGGCGGAGCCATAAGACCCCGCCCCCAAGACCGAGATAGCGATCTGGTCAGCCATTATCAGGCTTCCGCAGTCGCCTGCTGGGCCTGTGCTTGCGCCATGTGCTGGGCAAACAGGGCATCGAAGTTGACCGGTGCCAGGTTCAGCTGCGGGAAGGAACCCTTGCTCACCATGTTGGCCACGGCTTCGCGGGCATACGGGAACAGGATGTTCGGGCAGAAGGCAGCCAGGCAGTGAGCCAGTTGCGGCTCCGGCAGGTTACCGATGGTGAAGATACCAGCTTGCTGTACTTCGCACAGGAAGGCGGTTTCGGTTTCCAGCTTGCAAGTTACGGTCAGGGTCAGGACAACCTCGTAGACGTTCTCAGCCAGGATGTTGGTCTTGGTATCCATATCCAGCTTGACGTCCGGCTGCCACTCTTTCTGGAAGATGTGCGGGGTATTCGGCGCTTCGAAAGAGACATCCTTGGTGTAAACACGCTGGATGTGGAATTCCGGTTGTACTTCCTGGTTGTTGATCTCGTCAGCCATTTCGTTTGATTCCTTGTTATATGGATAAGTGGGCTCAGGCCCTGCTTAAATCAGCGTTTCTTGGTTACCGGCAGATTTTCTGCACGCCATTGGGCCATGCCACCGCCGAGCACATAAACCTGCTTGAAGCCAGCTTTGCTCAGCTGACGGCCCGCGCCGCCCGCAGTCATTCCCGACTCGCACACCACTATGATGGGGGCATCTTTATGCTTTTCAACCGGGCCCAGATTATTGCTCTGGATCTGGGTCAGCGGCAGGTGCTGGGCACCGGCCAGATGGCCCTTGGCGTACTCTTCCTGACTGCGAATATCCACCACGGTGGCATTCTCGCGGTTGATCAGCAGGGTCGCGGTGTGGTTGTTGACGGTTTTTACCGGGGACAAACGGGCACGCACAGTGGTGTAAACCAGGGTGCCAGCCAGACCCAACCAGGCTGCGGTCAGCAGCGGGTTACGGGCCGCAAAATCCAAATACTCTTGCATCTTCTACTATCCAGGGACCAAGACAAGGGCCCGAGTATACATGGGGGTATTGATAAGATCAGCCATCTTGGCGGCAAAGCGCGAGCAGGCTCCCATCATCATTGGGCAGCGAGCATGGCAGGAAAGGCGTGGCTTGCGGGGCCACGGGAGCGCCCCTTGGCTATCAGGTGACTATTTCGGCAGATGTAGTAATATTACGCTAGTTTCATTTCCCGCATTTTTTCCAATCCGAGAGGACATAGTCTTATGTCAACAGCTAAGAAACCTTTGGTTCTGGTAATCATGGACGGTTGGGGCTACAGCACCAAGCAAGAGCACAACGCCGTCGCTGCCGCCAAGACTCCCAACCTCGATCGTCTGGCCCGTGACTACACCAGTACCCTGATCTCCGGCTCCGGTCTGGATGTCGGTCTGCCGGATGGCCAGATGGGCAACTCTGAAGTAGGCCACGTCAACATCGGTGCCGGTCGCATCGTCTATCAGGAGCTGACCCGCATCTCCAAAGACATCCAGGACGGCGAATTCTTCCAGAACGTCGAGCTGGCCAAGGCTGTTGACGCTGCCGTGACCAACGGCAAAGCCGTTCACATCATGGGCCTGATGTCCCCGGGTGGCGTACACAGCCACGAAGAGCACATCATGGGCATGATCGAAATGGCTGCCAAGCGTGGCGCCGAGAAGATCTACCTGCACGCCTTCCTGGATGGCCGCGACGTTCCGCCGCGCTCCGCCCAGTCCTCCATCGAGCTGTTCGACGCCCTGTTCGCCAAGCTGGGCAAGGGTCGTTTCGCTTCCATGATCGGTCGTTACTTCGCCATGGACCGTGACAACCGCTGGGATCGCGTGCAGCAAGCTTATGACCTGATGACCCAGGGCAAGGGCGAGTTCACCGCCGAGAGCGCCACCGAAGCGCTGGCTGCCGCTTATGCCCGCGATGAGAACGACGAGTTCGTCAAAGCCACCCGCATCGGCGAAGCTGCTCCGATGGAAGATGGCGATGCGCTGATTTTCATGAACTTCCGTGCCGACCGTGCCCGTGAAATCACCCGCGCCTTCGTTGACACCGACTTCACCGGCTTCGCCCGTGCAGTCGAGCCGAAGCTGAACTTCGTGATGCTGACCGAATACGCGGCCGACATCAAAACTGCCTGTGCCTACCCGCCGACCGCTCTGGTCAACACCCTGGGTGAGTGGCTGGCCAAGCAGGGCAAGACCCAGCTGCGGATCTCCGAAACCGAGAAGTATGCTCACGTCACCTTCTTCTTCAACGGTGGCGAAGAGTCCTGCTTCACCGGCGAAGATCGCGAGATCGTGGCCAGCCCGAAAGTGGCGACCTATGACCTGCAGCCGGAGATGAGCTCCGAAGAGCTGACCGACAAGCTGGTTGCGGCCATCAAGAGCGGCAAGTACGACGTCATCATCTGTAACTACCCGAATGGCGACATGGTTGGTCACACCGGTGTGTTCGATGCCGCCGTCAAAGCGTGTGAAGCCGTTGACCACTGCATCGGTCGCGTGACCGACGCCCTGGCCGAAGTGGGTGGCGAGTGCCTGATCACTGCCGACCACGGTAACGCCGAGAAGATGCTGGACGAAGAGACTGGTCAGGCCCACACCGCCCACACCAATCTGCCGGTTCCTCTCATCTATTTCGGTCGCAAAGCCGAGGTAGTTGAAGGTGGCAAACTGTCCGATCTGGCCCCCACCATGCTGACCCTGATGGGTCTGCCGGTGCCGCCGGAAATGACTGGCAAGCCCCTGATGATTCTGAAATAATCCTTCCCCATGCGGGGATGCGAAGTTATTTCACAGAAAACCAGTCGCGTCGGCCTGTTGGCCGGCGCGCTGTTTTTTTGCCTGTCATTTGGTGCCAGCACACCGGCTTTGGCAGCCAATCAGCAGCTGGGGACCATGCAGTCCCAGATCAAAGAGCAACAGAAGACCATCAAGCTCAGCAAGCAGGAGCTTGCCAAGCTCAATACCCAACTCAAGGCTGACGAGCAGGCCATCTCGGCCGCCGCCGCCAAACTCAACCAGACCAGGCAGCAGTTGAAACAGAACCAGCAGACGCTGGCGACCCTGCAAAAAGACAAGCTGGCGCTGGAAGTTCAAGCCAAACATCAGAAGCAGTTGCTGGCCAAGCAGGCGGAGAGCGCCTTTCAGGCGGGCAACCACGACTACCTCAAACTGCTGCTCAATCAGCAGGATCCGGCCAAACTGAGCCGCTCCCTCGACTACTACGACTACCTCAACAAGGCCCGCATCGAGGCCATCGACGCCCTGCGCGCCACCCGTGACAAGCTGGCGAAAAACCAGCAGGCCACCAAAGAGACCGAGACCAGACTGCAGACCCTGCTTGCCGAACAGCAGGAACATCACCAGACCCTGCTGGCCAGCCAGCAGAGCCGGGCCAAGGTGCGCAACCAGTTGCAGCAGTCGGTACAGGATGACGAGCAGAAGCTCACCAAGCTGGTCAAGGCGGAGAAAGCGCTGAAGGCCCGACTGGAAGAGTTACGTCGCAAGCGTGAAGAGCAGGAGCGCCGTGAACGGGCCGAGCGGGAACGGCTGGCCAAGCTGAAAGCGGAGCAGGAGCGTCAGCGCAAGCTGGCCGAACAGCGCCGCGCCGAGCAACAACGACTCGCCGCCCAGCAGAATAAAACCGTCAAACCGGCAGAACCTGCCGAAGAGGTGGCCAGCAGCAAACCGGAGCGCGGCTCGGGCATCAGCAGTGCCGGTCACTACAGCGGTCTCAAGACCAATGGCAGCCTGCGCTGGCCGGTGCAGGGACCGATCCTCATCTCCTATGGCTCGCCCCGTACCGCCCAGCTCAAGTGGAAAGGCACCCTGATCGGCGCCAGCGAAGGAACTCAGGTCAAGGCGGTCGCACCGGGACAAGTGGTTTACGCTGACTGGCTCGATGGCTTCGGTATGCTGCTGGTAATCGATCACGGTAAGGGCTATATGAGCCTCTACGGTCACAATCAGTCGCTGCTGCGCCAGGTTGGCCAGAATGTGGAACAGGGTGAACCGGTGGCACTGGTCGGTGACAGTGGCGGTCAGGACAGACCGGGCCTCTACTTCGAAATTCGCTATCAGGGCGAGGCGATCAATCCGACCAAATGGCTGGCCAAGGGTTGAGTCAACCCGGCCGACAAACGCATCACACGCTCACTAGCAAAAGCCTGCATTACGCAGGCTTTTGTCGTTTCAGGAGCGCCCTCCCCACTCTCGGCTTAATTTGATGAAAAATTACCTAATTTTTCGCTCGGCTCAGGGGAAGACAACCAGACCGATCTGCTCCAGCAAGGTCTGCTGCTGATCCTCGTTGATCTGCACCCCTTGCAGATCGACCCGGCGCAGATCCAGCCCCGGCAGATCGCACTGGCGCAGATCGCAGCCCTGCAGCTTGAAGCTGGTCCAGTCAATCTGGCCAAACTCGGAGCCGCTGAGATCGGAGCCCGCCAGCGAGGCACCGAACAGGTTGGCCCCCTGCCAGCGGTTGCCGGTCAGCTCGCACTTCTCCAGCAGACAGCCCTCGAAGCTGGCGTAGCTAAAGTTGCTGCCGGTCAGATGGGCCTCGCAGAAGTAGCTTTTGGCGGTAATCTGGTTGGCGAAGCTGGCGTGGCTGAAGTTGATACCGACCGCCTGACAGTCGCGCATCTCCAACCCCAGACACTGGCTGCGGCTGCAATCGGCCATGGTGAGATCGCAGCGTAGAAAGCTGGCCTCGCGCAGATCGCAACCTTGCAACAGGCAGCCCCGTTCACTCTCCCGATCGTAGAAGCTGCAGTCGATGAAGCGGCTATCGCTCAAATCCAGCCAGGAGAAATTGCAGCCGATAAAGCGGCACTCCGAGAACTGCTCCCCCTCCACATCCTGTTGCTCGAACCGGACATCCACGAACTGCTTGCCTCTGATCATCGGAAAACTCCTGCAAAAACGGCTTCATATGCTGACTTTATCCGCCAAAAACGGTAATGTTACATGTAACATCCACGCTGGACACCCCTATGAGCCCCACCCGCAAGCGCCGCCCCACCCTGCAAGATATCGCCGACCAGACCGGCGTGACCAAGATGACTGTCAGCCGCTATCTGCGCGACCCGCAGACCGTGGCGGAGGGGACCCGCGAGCGGATCGCGGCTGTGGTGGAAGAGCTGGGTTATATCCCCAACCGGGCGCCGGACATTCTCTCCAACGCGACCAGCAAGGCGATCGGCATCCTGATCCCCTCCCTCTCCAACCAGGTCTTCTCGGCGGTGATCCACGGCATCGAGTCAGTAACCCGACCGGCCGGTTACCAGACCCTGCTGGCCCACTACGGCTACAGTCCGGAGCGGGAGGAGGAGCAGGTCGCCTCGCTGCTCTCCTATCACGTGGATGGCCTAATCCTCTCCGACAGCCAGCACACAGAGCGCACTCGCAAGATGATCGCTACCGCCGGCATTCCGGTGGTGGAGACCATGGATCTGCCGCAAACCCCCATCGACATGGTGGTCGGCATGGATCATAGAGCCGCGGCCCGGGCCATGGTAACAGAGATGCTGCGCCGGGGCCGACGCAAGGTGGTCTATCTGGGGGCGCGGCTCGACGTGCGCACCCAGTTGCGGATGGAGGGGTACTATCAGGCGATGACCGATTTCGGCCTCACCGGCCAGCATCTGCTAACCGAACAATCCTCCAGCTTCACTCTGGGGGGCGAACTGCTGGATCAGGCGCTGGTGCGCTATCCCGACCTCGACGGCCTGTTCTGCACCAACGATGACCTGGCGGTGGGCGCCCTGCTGCAGTGTCAGGCCAAGTGGATCCCGGTGCCCCAGCAGATCGCCATCGCCGGTTGCAACGCTCTCGATATCGGCCACGCCATGACCCCCAAGCTGGCCAGTATCGCCACCCCGCGGGAAGCGATCGGTCGGGAGGCGGCCACCATGCTGCTGGCTCGTCTCAGCGGCCAATCCCAACCCGACACCCGCAAGGATATCGGCTTCTCCCTCTATGTCGGGGAGAGTCTGGGCTAACCCCCCAGCCATCATGGCGTGTTTACCCGCAATGATGGCGCATACTGCAACCTCTTATCACCATTCTCTGCTCTATGCTGGCCCGGCATTACAGCCACATTTCAGGAGCAGAAAATGAACAACACCAAACGATTGCGAGCCTGCCTGCAGCGCGTTGTCTGCGATCCTCGTTTTACCTTGGCCGAGCTCGACCAGTGGTTCACCCCGGACTACTGCCAGCAGGTGAATGGCGAGCAGCTCGACTACATTGCCTTTTGCCAGCACATTGCGGCGCTGAGAGCTCATCTGGCCGAAGCCACTATCGAGTTCGTCGCCACAATCGCGCAAGGGGACAGGGTGCACTCGACCCATGTGGTGCGAGCTACCCGCCACGATGGCGCCCCGCTGGTCTGCAAGGTGAGCGGTCTCTTCACCTTTCGCGACGGCAAGATCTGCCAGACCGACGAGGTGACCTGCCTGCTGAGCGGCAGCAAGCAGGATGCCGACATAGGTTCACGACGCTGAGCCACGCCGGGCGAAGCGCTGGAGCGCGCGGGAGAAGGCGGCGGGATCTTCGTAACCGAGCAGGTCGGCAATCTGCACCGATGTGACCCCCTGATACTGCAACTGGCGAGCCCGCCCCATCACCACCTGCTCGCGCCACTGGCGGAAGGTACAACCCAGCTGCTGGAGGAAAAGCCGGTTGATAGTGCGCAGCGAAGCGCCGCAATCCATGGCCAGCTCGGCAAGCATGGTGTTGATTGAGGGCGCCTGACAGAAACGCTCCAGCACCCGCAGCAGGCGCGGGTCGAGGTTGGCCGCCAGCGCAGGCTGGGCTGCTTGCGGAGTAGCTCGCACCAACTCGTGGCCAATCACTGTCAGATAGGCCTCCTGCTCGGTCCCCTCCTCCAGATCGCTCAGGCGGGCAAAAAGCCCTGCCAGCAGCGGCGTTACATGCCGCAGACCAAAAGGGGCTGATGTGGACGAATCGGTATAGATAAGCGACAGGCGAGAGTGGCGCAGCACGCGAAACTCGTGCTCCCAGCCCGTAGGAATAAAGCAGAGCTGGCCGGCAACCAGCAGCTCGCTGGCAGCACCGCCGGTGATAACGCCACCACCTTCGTGCATGTAGCAGTACTGGGCCTGCGGATGACAATGCAGCGGAGTGAAGTGCCCTTGCGGGCAGGAGCGATGGAGAAAGGGCATATCGGCCAGCCGGATAAGAAACCGACCACGACCATAAGGGAGCAGACGGCACCCTGTAAATGGCTTTTCCGCTGTCAGAATGGCCAAAAGAAGCAGGCCACCCGAGGGTGGCCTGTTTGGTTTTCTGCACAACTGATGCTTAGCGTTTTACCAGCTCAACCGCTTCGCGGGAGAGGCGGGTTACCTCTTCCCAGTTGCCGCTCTTGACCGCATCAGCCGGCAGCATCCAGGAGCCGCCGACGGTGGCCACGCATTTGAGTGCCAGATAGTCGGCCACGTTTTTCGGGCCGATACCGCCGGTGGGGCAGAACTTCACCTGGGGCAGCGGGGCGGCAATGGCGGAGAGCGCCTTGGTACCGCCGTTCGCTTCGGCCGGGAAGAACTTCAGGTGGTCATAGCCTGCTTCCAGCGCCTGCATCACTTCAGACGGAGTCGCCACGCCCGGGATCAGCGGCGCGGTGCTCTTGGCCGCGTGGGCCAGCAGGGCCGGGGTCATCCCCGGGGAGATGACGAAGCGGGCACCGGCAGCAACGGCTGCGTCAAACTGCTCGCAGTTGAGCACGGTACCGGCACCGACCATGGCATCCGGCATCGCCTTGGCGATGAGAGCGATGGCATCGAGCGCCACCGGGGTGCGCAGGGTGATTTCGAAGACAGAGATGCCGCCGTCGAGCAGCGCCTTGGCCATCGGCAGGGCCTGATCCAGCTCGTTGATAACCATCACGGGTACCAGCGGGGAGGCGGCAAACACCTCGGCCGGGGTCACTTTCCAGTTCTGCATAGCTCTTCCTTAGTCAAAGATGGTAGCGCCACACTCGGCGCTCGATACCGCGCGACGCATCACGCTGAACAGTTCACGGCCCCACCCCTCTTGTTCCAGAGTGAGGTCAATCTCGGCCTGGGTACGGCCACTCAAATCGGTCAGACAGTCGAGGCTGCCGTTTACCGCGTCAACCCGCAGCAGGTCGCCGTCAGCAAGCAGGCCGATGGCCCCGCCGTGCAGCGCTTCCGGAGTGACGTGGATGGCGGCCGGGATCTTGCCGGAGGCGCCGGAGAGACGACCATCGGTGACCAGCGCCACCTTGTAACCCGCCTTCTGCAGGTTGCCGAGCACCGGCATCAGCTTGTGCAGCTCCGGCATGCCGTTGGCGGCCGGGCCATTGTGGCGTACCACGATAACGGCATCCTGATTGAGCTCGCCCGCCTTGTAGGCCGCTTCCACCGCATGCTGGGAGGAGAAGACCCGCGCTGGCGCTTCGATAACCCGATACTCGGGAGCCACGGCGGAGACCTTGACCACGGCGCGACCCAGATTGCCCGCCAGCAGCTTGGTGCCGCCGGTGGCCTGGAATACGCTGCCGGAAGGTGACAATACGCTCGCATCGCCGCTCTCGCCCACCGGCTGCCATACCAGCTGGCCATCGACCAGTGCCGGACGGCTGAGGTAATCCTGCATCTCGCCAAAGACCGGAGTGGCATCCATGTGGATCAGCCCCTCTTGCGCCAGACGGCGCATCAGGCCGGGCACGCCGCCCGCCTGTTCGAAGGCGTTGACGTCAGCCGGGCCGTTCGGGTACATGCGAACCAGCAGCGGCACCACGTCGGATAGATCGCTGATGTCATCCCAGGTCAGCACCAGACCGGCGGCGCGGGCCAGCGCCACCATGTGGATACTGTGGTTGGTGCTGCCGCCGGAGGCGAGCAGGGCCACCAGACCGTTGACCAGCGAGCGCTCATCCAGCACCTCGCTCAGGGGGCGATAGGCCGGAGATCCCGGGATCATGGCGCTGATACGGCGAGCCGCCTCGGCGGTCAGGGCGCGGCGCAGCTCGCTATGCGGGTGCACAAAGGCGGAGCCCGGCAGCATCAGGCCCATGGCCTCGAATACCAGCTGGTTGGTGTTGGCGGTGCCGTAGAAGGTGCAGGTGCCTGCCGCGTGGTAGGCGCCGCACTCCATCTCCAGCAAGGCATCACGGCCCACTTCACCGGCGGCGTACTTCTGACGCACCTTCACCTTCTCGTCGTTACTGATGCCGCTCGCCATGGGGCCGGCAGGCACAAATGCAGTCGGCAGGTGAGCGTGGGAGAGGGCCCCCATGATCTGACCCGGAGCAATCTTGTCGCAGATGCCGAGCAGCAGGGTCGCATCAAAGGTGTTGTGAGAAAGAGAGAGCGCGGTCGCCTGGGCGATCAGGTCACGGGAGAAGAGGGACATATCCATCCCCGGCTGACCCTGGGTCACACCGTCGCACATGGCGGGCACGCCGCCGGCGACCTGGGCACTGTGGCCCAGCTCGGCCAGTACCGCCTTGATCTGATCCGGATAGCCCTGATAGGGCTGATGGGCGCTCAGCATGTCGTTGTAGGCGGTGACGATGCCGACGTTGGCGCGGGTCATATCGAGAATGCGACCCTTCTCGTCACTGCTGCAGGCGGCCACGGCGTGGGCCAGGTTGCCGCAGGCCAGCGCGGCGCGGGTCTTGCCCTGCTCGGCCTGACGCTGGATGCGGGCCAGAAATGCCTGACGACGGGCGACACTGCGCTCGCGGATGCGGGCGGTGACGTCGGAAATTACCTGATGAATCATTGGGCTTGCTCCAATGCTGTGACGGCGCGGTCAACCACCTGTTCGAAGGTGCCGTCTATATCAATGTGGAATACACCGGCTTCGCCATCCGGGCGCTCCAGGGTATCGAACTGACTTTGTACCATGCTTTCACGCATGAAGTGGCCCTTGCGGGCACGCATCCGCTCGAGGATCAGCGGCTGGCTGCCATCGAGGAAGATGAAGCTGACCGACTCGTTGCCTTCGCGGATCTGGTCGCGGTACTTCTTTTTGAGGGCGGAACAGACAATGATGCCGGTCTCGTTCTTCTGCTCGAGACTGTAGGCGGCGTCGCGGATCCGCTCCAGCCAGGGGGCTCGATCCTCATCGTTGAGGGGGTTGCCGCCAGCCATCTTCTGGATGTTGGCCTTGGGGTGCAGGTCATCACCATCGATGAACTTGGCGCCCAGCGCTTCGGCCACTTTCAGACCCACGCTGGATTTGCCGCTACCACACACACCCATCACGATAATGCACTTACCCGCCATAATTTGACCTCTGTCCCACTTTTCAAAAAACCAGCTGTTGATGGGTTCTAATCTAACACGTTACCGGTAACATGTTACCGGTAACGATTGAAAATGTGAAGTCTGCCACAGACTAAGCAAACCCATAGTCACCTGGGCATATGATGTTGAGCCCTTGCCATAAATCTAAATAAATCATAAAGATATGGTTTGCCGACGGATCGGCAAGGTGTCACGACTGAACTTGGAAAAAGGAACGCATAACAATGTCTGACCTCTCCCTGATCATGACAGCCGCCGGCTCGATTGTGCTGCTGCTCTTCCTGGTGATGAAGGCCCGGCTCCACGCCGTGGTAGCCCTGATCCTGGTCTCCATGGTGGCGGGTCTCGCCGCTGGCATGAACCCGGCCGATATCGCCGCCACCATCCAGAAAGGGATGGGTGGCACCCTCGGTTTCGTCGCGGTAGTGGTGGCGCTGGGCGCCATGTTCGGCAAGGTGATGGAAGTGACCGGTGCTCTCGACCGGGTAGCCCACACTCTGCTCGGCAAGTTTGGCGTCAAGCGCGCCAACTGGGCCATGGCCCTGACCGGCTTTGTCTGCGCCCTGCCGCTGTTCTTTGACGTGGCCGTGGTGCTGCTGATCGGCGTCGCCTTCGCCATCGTCCGTCGTGGCGGCGGCAGCGTGGTGAAGATCGGTATCGCCCTGCTGGCCGGTATCGCCACTTGCCAGGCCTTCCTTATCCCGGCGCCGGGCCCGATCCTGGTCGCTTCCCAACTGGGTGCCGACTTCGGCTACATGATCCTGTTCGGCCTGATCGCCGCCGTACCGGCGCTGATCCTGGCTGGCCCGCTGTTCGGTGACTTCATCAGCAAGATCGTCGATGTACCGCTGCCTGCCGATGCCCAGAACAGCGTCCACGATGACAGCAAATCCCTGCCCTCCTTCGGGCTGGCCATGGGCCTCATCGGTCTGCCGCTGCTGCTGATCGGCCTCAAGACCATCGTCGGTCGTTTCGTCGAGGCGGGCTCCACCCTGCACAACTGGCTGGAGTTCATCGGTCACCCCTTCACTGCCATCATGGTCGCCTGTCTGGCCGCCTTCTATCTGCTGGGTATTCGCCGCGGCATGTCCCGTGACGAGGTGATGAGCGTCTGCAACAGCGCCATCCAGCCGGCAGGCGTCATCATTCTGGTTACCGGTGCCGGCGGCGTGTTCAAGCAGGTGCTGGTTGACTCCGGCGTGGGTGCCGCGCTGGGCAACATGCTGGCCGACTCCGGTCTGCCCATCGTCGCACTGGCCTTCATTCTGGCCGCTGCAGTACGGGTGATTCAGGGCTCTGCCACCGTCGCCATGCTGACCGCCTGCGGCCTGGTGCTGCCAATGCTGGAGCCGCTCGGCCTGAATGGCGCCCAGCTGGCCGCCGTCACCATCGCCATTGGCGGCGGTGCCATCGTGCTCTCCCACGTCAACGACTCCGGTTTCTGGCTGGCCAACCGCTACCTCGGCCTGACCGAGAAGCAGACCCTGCAGACCTGGACCGTGATGGAAACCATCATCGGCACCACCGGCGGCGTGATGGCGATGATCATCTACAGCTTCCTCTGACAAGGGCGAAATGCTGACAAAAAGGCCTCACTCGTGAGGCCTTTTTCATCTTTCTGATGATTCTTTCTTTGGCTGAGAGGGCGAGATTGCTAGAATCGCCTATTCATCGCTCCGAGTGGAACGCTTAACCCCGTGATTTCAGGTTTATCTATGCATTCATCGGCCCATTATCGACAACTGCTGGCGCGCCTGCCCCAGATCGCCGTCGCAGCGGATCAGTTTGAAGTGCTCTACAGCGCCCAGGATTTCAAACGCCGCATTCTTGCGCTTATCGCCAGTGCCACCCGGCGCATCTATCTGGTCGCGCTCTATCTGCAGGATGACGAAGCAGGCCGGGAGATCCTCTCCGCCCTCTACGCCGCCAAGCAGCGCAATCCAGCCCTCGACATCAAGCTGTTCGTCGACTTCCACCGTGCCCAGCGCGGCCTGATCGGCAAAGGCAAGCAGGGCGGCAACCACCTGATGTATCAGGCCATGGCTGCCGAACACGAGCACCAGATCGAAATCTACGGCGTGCCGGTCAAAGGGCGCGAGCTGCTCGGCGTGCTCCACCTCAAGGGCTTCATCTTTGATGATGTGGTGCTCTACTCCGGCGCCAGCCTCAACGACATCTACCTGCACCAGCAGGATCGCTACCGCTTCGATCGCTATCACCAGATCACCAGCCCGGAGCTGGCCCGCAGCATGGTCAACTATGTGGATGACCTGTTCGTGAAGAGCGATGCGGTGCAGCGACTGGATCACAGCGACATCCCCAGCGCCAAGCAGCTGAAGGGGCCGATCCGCCGCTTCAAGCAGAGCCTGCGCCAGAGCCAGTACCGCTTCAGCACCATGCCGGTCAACACCCAGGAGGTGGCCGTCACCCCCATGGTGGGTCTGGGCAAGCGCAACAATCAGCTCAACCTGATGATCCGCAATCTGGTGCGCGCCACCGAGCGGGAGATCTTCATCTGCACCCCTTACTTCAACCCCCCCAAGGAGTTGAGCAAGGATATCGAGGATCTGCTGCAGCGCGGTTGCAAAGTCACCATCGTAGTGGGCGACAAGACCGCCAACGACTTCTTCATTCCGCCGGAAGAGAAGTTCTCCACCATCGGTGGCCTGCCCTATCTCTACGAGACCAACCTGCGCAAGTTTGCCGAGCGCAACCAGCGTCACATCGACGACGGCCGCCTCAACCTGATGCTCTGGTGTTGCGAGCGCAACTCCTACCATCTCAAGGGGATCTTCGTGGATGACGAGTGGGCCCTGCTCACCGGCAACAACCTCAACCCCCGCGCCTGGGCGCTGGATCTGGAGAACGGCCTGCTGGTGCACGATCGTCGCCACCTGCTGCGTCCCCAGTTCAACGCGGAGCGGGAGAACATACTGACCAACACCAAGCGGATCAGCCACTTCGATCAGGTGGAGCAGATCCAGGACTACCCGGAACAGGTGCGCAAGCTGCTGGGACGGATCCACCGGGTCAAGGCCCATCTGCTGCTCAAGCGGATTATCTGACCTTGGGCGCCATGCGCCCGCACCTTGCCTGTTGGCAACAACACAGAGGCCTCCCGTTTTCGGCAGGCCTTTGTTATATCCGCCGTTTCCCCCACTTTGACGGCCCAGCCAGCAGCAACTCGGCTTGCATCGGCCCCTCAACAACCCCTATCATCTGGACATATTTACAGTGTTTTCGGGCATCTAATTGATGAAATTGGATAAAATTCCTCTCGATAGCCTCAAGGGTGTCGGCAGCAAGATGCTGGAGAAGCTCGAGCGGCTGGGGCTGGCCACGGTACAGGATCTGCTGTTCCACCTTCCCCTGCGCTACGAGGACCGCACCCAGGTGTGGCCCATCGGCGATCTGCCGCCCGGCCTGCACGGCGCCGTCGAGGGCGAAATCCAGGACTCTCAGCTGGTGATGGGGCGCCGCCGCATGATGGTCTGTCGCATCAGCGACGGTACCGGCACCCTCACCTTGCGCTTTTTCAACTTCACCGCCGCCCAGAAAAACAGTCTGGCGGCGGGCCGCCTGATCCGCTGCTTTGGCGAGGTGCGCCCAGGCAAATACGGGCTGGAGATGGCCCACCCCGAGTACAAGCTGCTCGGCGAGGAGCAGGCCGGTCAGACCGAAGAGGCGCTCACCCCCGTCTACCCGACTACCGAAGGACTGCGCCAGCTCACCCTGCGCAACCTCACCGATCAGGCGCTGGCCCAGCTCGACCTCTACGGCGTGGAGGAGCTGTTGCCCGCCGGACTCTATCCCCATCAGATTGAACTGGCCGCAGCCCTGAAGCTGCTGCATCGCCCGCCTCCCTCGGTGGCGCTGCCGCTGCTGGAAAGCGGCCAGCATCCGGCCCAGCAGCGACTGGTACTGGAGGAGCTGCTGGCGCACAACCTCTCGGTACTCAAGGTGCGTGCTCAGGCACAAACCCAGCTGGCTCGCGCTCTCAAACCGGCGCCCGAGCTGGTCGAACAGCTGCTCGGCGCCCTGCCGTTCAAGCCCACCGGCGCCCAGAGCCGGGTAGTGGCCGAGATAAGTAAGGATCTGCAACAGAGCCACCCCATGATGCGGCTGGTGCAGGGTGACGTGGGTTCCGGCAAGACGCTGGTCGCGGCGCTGGCGGCCCTGCAGGCTATCGGCAACGGCTGTCAGGTGGGGCTGATGGCGCCGACCGAGCTGCTGGCGGAACAACACGCCATCAACTTCGCCAAGTGGCTGGAGCCGCTCGGCATCGGAGTCGGCTGGCTGGCTGGCAAACAGAAAGGCAAGGCGCGGGAAGAGTCGCTGGCCGCCATCGCCGATGGCAGCGTCAAGATGGTGGTGGGCACCCACGCCATCTTTCAGGAGCAGGTGGTGTTCCAGCGCCTCGCCTTGGTCATCATCGATGAACAGCACAGATTCGGGGTGCATCAGCGCCTCGCCCTGCGCGAGAAAGGGGAACGGGAAGGGGTACATCCCCATCAGCTCATCATGACCGCCACCCCCATCCCCCGCACCCTGGCGATGACCGCCTATGCCGACCTCGACACCTCGGTCATCGACGAACTGCCGCCGGGCCGAACCCCCATCACCACGGTCGCGCTGCCCGACAGTCGTCGTGGCGATGTGATCGAACGGGTCAAGCTCGCCTGCACCGAGGGCAAGCAGGCCTACTGGGTCTGCACCCTGATCGAGGAGTCGGAGGTGCTGGAGTGTCAAGCCGCCGAGGATACCGCCGCCGAGCTGCAGAACCTGCTGCCGGGGCTGCATATCGGGCTGGTGCACGGCCGGATGCGGCCGGTCGAGAAACAGCGGGTGATGGAGGAGTTCAAGGCAGGCATACTGCAACTGCTGGTCGCCACCACCGTTATCGAGGTGGGAGTGGATGTGCCCAACGCCAGCCTGATGATCATCGAAAACCCGGAACGGCTCGGGCTGGCGCAGCTGCACCAGCTGCGCGGCCGGGTCGGGCGCGGAGCGGTAGCCTCTCACTGCGTGCTGCTCTATCATGCCCCCTTGTCCAAGACGGCCCAGAGCCGGCTCGGGGTACTGCGGGAGACCAACGACGGCTTCCTCATCGCCCAGCGCGATCTGGAACTGCGCGGCCCGGGGGAACTGCTCGGCACCCGCCAGACCGGTCTGGCCGATCTCAAGATCGCCGATCTGGTGCGGGATCAGCCGCTTATTCCACAGGTGCAGAAGATGGCGCGCTTCCTTATGGATAGGCACCCGAGTCATGTCGAACCCTTGATACGGCGCTGGCTCGGCTTACGGGATCACTATTCCAATGCCTGATCGAAATAGATGCAGAAGATGGGCACATCTCCTTATGGATAGGCATCCGAGTCATGTCGAACCCTTGATACGGCGTTGGCTCGGTCTGCGAGACCACTACTCAAACGCCTGACAACACATCCCAAAACAGGAGGAAAGCAACCATGAATTCCTGGCTACGCGGCCTGCTCTACACCTTCGCCTTCCTGCTGCTGTTTGTCTGGGTTGCCCTCGGCCTGTTCGACGCCGAGCGTGCCAAAGGCCCCATCGCCAGCTGGATCAGCCAGCAGACCGGTGTGCCGGTCACCATAGGGCGGCTGGTGTTCAACCCGCTTCACCCCTACACCCTGCTGGCGGAGCAGGTGCGCTACGGCGATGCGGTCTCCCTCGACAAGATCTATCTGGAGATCGAGAGCATCGACTGGCTGAGCCGCGACGTGCGCATCGCCCATCTCGATCTCATTCGTCCCACCATCAAGCTGCCGCTGCCCAACCAGCTGCCGAACCTGCCGGTGCACTCCCTCACCATCAGTGACAGCACCATAGACCGGCTCAGTCTGGAAAGCCCCGAGCTGACCTTGCGCGGCCTCAATGCCACCCTGAGTGACTGGGAGCTGATCGACCCGAAACGGCAGCCACAGGCCAACCTGAGCCTCAATATCAGCCAGCTGGAGACTCCGCAGTTCACCTTCGCCCGTCTCAACCTGCAAGGACGGCTGGAAGGAGAAGTGCTGCGCACCGACAAACTGGTGACCAACCTGTTTGACGGTCTGCTGGAGACCGGCATGGTGCTGGACTGGCCCGCCCGCACCCTGCAACTGCATGACCTCAAGGCGCGCGGCATGCGGGTGGAGCTGGGGGATCTGACACAGCAAGGCTTCCCGCAGCGCTTCCCGTTGCAAAGCGTGTCGCTGGATCGCGGCCAGCTCGACGGCGTCAGCCTCAACGACATCAATCAGGAGCTCTCCTTCAACAACTTCAGCGGCCAGCTCACCGCCTTCAACTGGCAGGCGGGCAGCCAGCCCACCGGCTATCTGAGCGGCACCCTGGGCGACATGGGGCGCGGCCTGTTCCAGCTGGAGGAGATCAAGGGCAAGCTCGCCTTCTCGCCCCAGCAGATCGACGGCGAACTGCAGGGCAAGGCCTATGAAGGGGAGTTCAATGTCGAGCTCTCCCTCGATAGCCAGCAGCAGAAGCTAACCCTGAAAGACGTGGCGCTAAGCGGCATGGATATCAGCCTGCCGCAGGGTTGGTGGCAGGATTGGCAGAGCTGGCGCCCGCAGCAGGTCGATATCCGCAAGCTGGCGTTCGACAAGCTCAAGGTGCTCTCCTTCGACGATACCCTGCCCCTGTCGCTGACCGGCTGGCAGCTCTATCTGAGCGATCTCGCCCTGCGCGATAACCAACCCGGCCCGCTGCTCGGCCGTGCCCGTATCGAGAGCAAGTGGTTCGAGCTGGTGTGGGATGGCCTCAGCGCCCGCAACGGCGAGCTGGATGGGGAGCTGACCCCCAGCTCATGGCAACTGGGCAAACTCACCAGCTCGCTGCCGGATGAGGGCACTCTCAGCCTGAGTGGCCAGTGGGGCCGCGAACCGGGCCAGAACAGCCGCCTCCAACTGCAGGCGACCAAGCTGGATCTGCAGCAATGGGGCAAGATATTCCACTTCCCTGTCTCGTTCGCTGGCAAGGCGGACGTGAGCGCCGACCTGCAAGCCGAACACGGCAAAACGGCGGGCGAGTGGCGCCAGACCCTGCAGGGCAGCTTTGCCCTCGATGCCGACGAGCCGTTCTGGGACAAAGTAAAGATAGATCCGCTGCTGGATGAGTGGTTCAAGGGCGCGACCCCGCCCACCCTGACGCCGGATCAGCTGTGGCAGGCGATGCAGGAGGGTGACACCCCCTTCTACCGCATCAAGCTGCAGGGCAAGATCGACAAGGGGCAACTACAAGTCGAGCAGGCTGGCGCCTCCACCATCACTCATCTGCTGGCGCTGCAAGGGGGGATCGATCTGGTCAACGAACAGTGGCAGCTCGATCTGGGGGTGCTCAATGGTAACCGCTGCGCCGAGCTGCTCGGCCAGTGGCGCGGGCCGCTGACGGAACCCACACTGGCCTGGAGCTTCCCGCAGAAGCAGGACGCCTGCGGCTGGGAAGTGGGAGTACGCTATCCGCCGCAAGGCAACAGCGCCCCGCTCTGGCGACCGGCTCCCGCACCGAAAGCCCAAAACCAGGCCCAAGTGCAGACCCAAACCGGGCAGACAAGCGACAGCCAGCAAGGGTAAAAACAGACAAGGCCTCATGATGAGGCCTTGTTGTTTGATGGGGAAACGACGCGGTTACTGGCCCGGACGGCGGGGCGGCTGCACCACATAGTGACCGCAGAACTCCGCTGCCAGCTTGCCGCCGCTGAACAGCTGGATCTTGAGGCTGAAGGTGGCAGGCTCGCCCCGTTTGAGCGGCTGCAGCACGGCGGGCATCCCCTCGCGGGCCACTCGCGCCTCGGGCTCCTCATCGACCGGGCCATGATATTTGATGGTGCTCTCGGCAAGCACCGGCTCGCCCACCAGCCCCTCCTCTTTAAGCTGCAGCCAGATCAGCCCCCAGCCCGCCAGCACGCACTGGCTGTAGACACTGCCGGCGAACATGCTGCCATGCACGTTGAAATTGGCCGCCAGATTGGCCTTGAGATGGAAGGTCTGGCCGTCGTAGTGGCTGATGTGCATCCCCATCTTCTCGCTGATGGGTACCCCGCGCGACCAACGGGTGGTGAGATCCTGACACCACTCCGGCCGATACTGGATAGTCTGCAACGGGCTCAGGGATTTGATCATCTGGCGATGGGGAATCCGGCCAAAGGAGACGGGACCGCCCCCCACTTCGAGAAAGCCGCACTTGCGATAGAACTCCACCGCCTCCTGCCGGGCGTTCATCACCAGCCGTTTCACCTTCTCGCTGCGGGCCAACTGCTCGAGATCTTCCACCATTTGGGCACCCAGCCCCTGGCCGCGGTATTCGGGACGCAGCGCCATGAAGCGGATCTGCGCCTCGTCACCACCGATAAAGAGGCGGCCCACCGCAATGGGAGTGCCATCGGGTGCCAGCATCAGCCGGTGAATGGCGACGGTGTCGTACTCGTCCCGTTCGGAACCGACGGGCAGATTGAAGGGTTTACGCAGAAGTTCCCAGCGCAACTGGTAGTAGGCATCCAGCTCGGCGACTGTCTGAGGGGTGACTACCCGGTACATAGTTTCATCCTTGAGTTACACTGGTCGGAAACCATCTTGCCGTGCAAATTCATGGACTTCAATCTGCAAGCGTACCAAGCCGATCACTTGTTGCACCTCAGCGTCAAACCCCAGCGCCGCCTCACGGTACAGGAAAATGACCAGCACCGCTGGCTGGAGATAGACGGCGTGGTGCAATCCGCCATGTCGCTCGCCGACCCCGCGACCCTCTGTCTGCCCCATCAGCGGGTCATCGCCTGCCTGCTGCCGGAGCGGGCTGAGCAGATCCTCGAACTGGGGCTGGGTGGCGGCGATCTCACTCGCCATCTCTGCCAACGCTGGCCAGATGCTCGCCACGAGTGCGTTGACCTCGACGAAGAGGTGCTGACCGTTTATCAGCAGTTTTTCCAGCATCAGGAGAGCGATGAACGCGCCGCGCCGGCACTCCATCAGGCCGATGCCCTCGCCTTTCTGGAGCAGAGCGAGCAGCAGTACGATCTCATCCTGCTCGATCTCTTCAGTCAGGATGGCAACCCGCTGCTGCTGTTTCAGGAGCGGCTCTACCGGGCGCTGGCTCCCCGCCTCTGCGGCACGCTGGTGATCAACCTGCTGCCACGCACCGCGCTTGAGCTAACCCACGCCCTGACGCTGATCGAACAGTGGATTGGCCCGGCAACCCCCTATCCGGTAGCGGGGCTCATCAACGTGATCGTCCACGTCACACCGCGGGACGAAACATCCTCAGACCTGTAGCCAGAAGGTCGTTGGCCCCTCGTTGACCAGCGCCACCTTCATGTCGGCGGCAAAACGGCCGGTTTCGGTCGGGATGCCGCTGGCTGAAGCCTTGGCCACGAAGTAGTCATAGAGCCGCTCGGCCTCGCTCGGGTGAGCACCGCAGGAGAAGCTGGGACGCATCCCGCTCTTGGTATCCGCCGCCAGCGTGAATTGGGAGACAACCAGCAGACTGCCGCCGATCTGGCTGACATTCAGGTTCATCTTGCCCTCCTGATCCGGAAAGATGCGATAACCACTGACCCTATGCAGCAACTTGTCGGCCTTGGCCTCGTCATCCCCCTGCTCTACCCCGAGCAGTACCAGCAATCCCTGACCGATGGCGCCGGTCACCTCCCCCTCGACAGTCACGCTGGCCTCGCTGACCCGCTGAATCAATGCAATCACATCCCTCTCCTTTAAAAACAGAACGACCGCCCCCTTGCAGGGGCGGTCGTCGATGCTACCAATAAACCGGTGGGCAAGGCGATGGCTTAGCCCAGCTCCTCACTCGCCGGTTTCTCATATTCACCGAGGCAGGCCGTGGTTTCAGCCCCCAGTAGTACCACCAGCCAGCTGAGATAGACCCAGACAAACAGGATCGGGATGGTGGCCAGCGCGCCGTAGATGGCCTGATAGGAGGGGAAGTTGGTGATGTAGATGGCAAAGCCGCGCTTGGCCAGCTCAAACAGGGTCGCCGCTACCAGCGCACCGATAAAGGCGTGGATCAGCCGCACCTTGCAGTTGGGTACCACGGTATAGACCAGCAGGAAGGTGAGCACCGAGAAAAGGAACGGCAAACCCCGCAACAGCAGATAACCGATACCGAACAGGCTCTCGGCGCCAAACAGCCGCAGCGAGAAGATGTAAGAAGAGATGGCGATACTGGCCCCGATAAGCACAGGCCCCAGGGTCAGGATCATCCAGTACATGGCAAAGGCCTGCGCCAGCGGGCGGCCCTGGGTCGAGCGCCAGATGTAGTTGAGGTTCTTGTCGATGGCGGAGATCAGCATCAGCGCCACCACCACCAGCGCCCCAATCCCCACTGCCGTGGTGTTGGTAGCATTGGCCACGAAGCCGTCGATGTACTCCTTGAGCATGTCGCCCGCGGTCGGCACGAAGTTGTGATAGACGAACTGCTCCATCGCCTGCTTGAGGCTCTGGAACACCGGGAAGGCGGACATCATGCCAAAGACCACGGCGATCATCGGCACCAGCGAAAGCAGGGTGACATAGGCCAGATAGCCGGCGGTCACCGTCAATCTGTCCTGCTGGAAACGGCCCCAGACAAACTGGGCAAAGTGGCGACCATCATGGCGCAAGAAGGAGAGGGCGTGGGCCAAACGGCCGCTGACAGGCTGCTGCATCTTGATTCTCGTTAGCGTCATAGTGGCAATATTGTGTCAGAGGAGAGCGCTGTTTGACCACCTTTGAACCCGATTTGCCTCCATATGCCCCAACCTGTTACCCGGCTGGCGTCTCTGGCTGTCGCCAGAAGTAGAGATAAAAACGGCCCCGCTATGGGGCCGTTTGCAACGCCGGATTACAGCATGTAGTCCGCAGGCAGCTCGATGCGGGCGACGCCGGAGGCAACCGCCGCCAGCGCCACGGCGCGGGCTACGCGCGGCAGCAGACGGGCATCCATCGGCTTGGGAATGACGTAATCCTTGCCGAAGGCGAGCTCGCTGACCCCGGCGGCGGTCAGCACCTCGGCCGGCACCGGCTCCTTGGCCAGCGCGCGGATCGCCTCGACCGCAGCAATCTTCATGGCATCGTTGATGCGGCTGGCACGGGCGTCGAGGGCACCGCGGAAGATAAAGGGGAAACAGAGCACGTTGTTGATCTGGTTCGGGTAGTCGGAGCGGCCTGTACCCATGATGAGGTCGCTGCGCACCCCGTGGGCCAGCGCCGGCTTGATCTCCGGATCCGGATTGGAGCAGGCGAAGATCACCGGATTGGGCGCCATCAGGGCGACCGCCTCGGCGGGCAGCACATCGGGGCCGGAGACACCGACAAACACATCCGCCCCTTCGATGACATCCATCAGGGTGCGCAGCGGGGTCTCGTTGGCGAAGCGCTGCTTGTACTTGTTGAGATCAGTGCGGCCGGTGTGAATCACCCCCTGACGATCCAGCATGAAGATGTTGTGCGCCCTGGCGCCACACTTGATCAGCAGATCCATGCAGGCGGTCGCGGCAGCCCCCGCCCCCATGCAGACGATGCGGCTGTCACTGATCTGCTTGCCCTGCACTTCCAGCGCGTTGAGCAGACCGGCGGCGGTGACGATGGCGGTACCGTGCTGGTCATCGTGGAACACCGGAATGTCGCAGCGCGCGATCAGCGCCTCTTCAATCTCGAAACACTCCGGCGCCTTGATATCTTCCAGATTGATGCCACCGAAGGTATCGGCGATAGCCGCCACCGTGTCGATAAACTGCTGGCTGGTCTCGTGCTTCACCTCGATGTCGATGGCGTCGATACCGGCGAAGCGCTTGAACAACAGGGCCTTGCCCTCCATCACCGGCTTGGAGGCCAGCGGCCCCAGATTACCCAGCCCCAGAATGGCGGTGCCGTTGGAGATGACGGCCACCAGATTGCCCTTGCCGGTATAGCGGTAGGCATCGGCCGGGTTGGCAGCGATCTCGCGCACCGGCTCGGCAACACCCGGGCTGTAGGCCAGCGCCAGATCGCGGGCGGTTTCGGCAGGCTTGGTCAGGGCGATGGCAATTTTGCCCGGTACGGGCTGGGCGTGGTAATCGAGTGCTTCTTGACGCAGATCGGACATGGGGGACCCCGATGTGGTTGGTGCAAATGAGGTGCCGACAGGGGGCACACAGAAGGGCGGGGATCATAAAAGAAAGCGCTGAGCATGCCCAGCAGATCATGCTGCCGCCAGCCAGATCAGACCAGTTATTTCAGCACCTTACCCCACTCGCACCTACCACTTTAGTTATAGATTCTGCCGCATGGGATGAAAATGGCGCAAAAAGGGCGGCAAGTTGGCCTTGCCGCCCTTTCTGTCAGTGCTGTAGACCTGACTCAGTTGCCCAGATAGACCGGCAACAGATTTGCCATCGACAGGAAGTGGAACAGCGCGGTCGCCAATCCGAACAGGATCAGCAGCCAGGCCATCAGCTTGCCACCAGGGGTGACGAAATGGGGGGTCACTTCGCCCCGCTCGGCCCGCGCCCGGGTGCGCAGCACCAGCAGTGCCGGGATGATGCAGGTCCAGATGGTGGCTGCGGCACCGGCATAGCCGATGGCCAGCAGGAAGCCGAACGGGAAGAGCAGGGAGAGCACCAACGGCGGCAGGAAGGTGACCGCCCAGGTCTTGCAGCGACCGGCGCGGCTGTTGTCGAACTTGAACAGATCAGCCAGATAGTCGAACACCCCGAGCCCCACCCCGATAAAGGAGGAGAGGATCGCCGCCATGGAGAAGCCGTTGATGGCGCTGGCCACCTTCTCCGATTCGATCACCCCTGAAAGCGCGGAGAGCAGCACGCTCACATCGCCCCCCTTGGCAATCACGGGGGCAAAATCCTGACGGGGCAGGTTGCCGAAAATCCCCAGCAGCCAGAGCACGTAGAGCGCCAGCGCGATCAGGGTTCCCCCCAGAATGGCCCATCTGGCCTGCAGCTCGTTCTGGTAGTAGGCACGCAGAGAGGCCACCGAGTGGTGATAGCCGAACGAGGTGAGTGCCACCGGCAACATCGCCATGGCATAGGGGGCATAGCGGCTCTCGCTGCCCGCCAGATCGAGCAGGGTCGGCAGCTTGATACTGCCGAGCAGACCGGCCACACCGAGGGCGAAGCTGAGGATCATGAAGGCGATCAGCACCACCGAAATACGGTCAACGGCGCGGGTCGAGTGCCACACCACCGCAGAAAAGAGCGCCACAAACAGCACGGATGCGAGCTTGCTGTCGATCCCCAGAATCCCCTGCAGGATGGCACCGGAGGAGGTGATATAGGCGTAGAGCAGAATGCCGCCAACAAAGTAGACCGAGAGGTTGTTGAGGAGATTGAGCTTCTCCCCCAGCAGCTCGCGAGTCACGGTATTGAAGGAGACCCGCATATCGTGGTGCTGGAAGGATTCCAGCAGCATCCAGCCGGAGAGGGTCATCATCACCATGGTGACGGTCAGCGCCAGCACCGACCAGAGGGTCCAGGCCCCCGCCCCCGAACTCGGCAGACCGAGCATGCCAGCTCCCACGCAGACGCTGGCAATGATGCAGGCACCCCCCAAAATTGACGGTTTTTTCTTCATAATCCCTTCTTTTTCTGACTGATTATCTATCCGCGGTAAACAAGACCGCGGCATGATGCCAGCCTTTGCCATGAGACGCCTACCACTATCTGCCATAACCGGGCATGGCCGCCGCATAAAAAGTGCCCCGAACGGGGCACTCTATCAGCGGGGATGGTGTGAATAGGGGTTAATCCATCACCGGGATACCTGCCCTCGCCTCAGCCTGACGGGCGATGACCTCGGTCATCCCCTGAAAGATAAAGAGGTGGAACGGCAGCATGGCAAGCCAGTAGGCCAGCCCCCAGGCACCCTGCGGGTGCCAGTGAGCGGTGACCCGGATGCGGGTCAGACCCGACTCCTCCGGCAGGATGTTGAACTCCAGCCGCCCGACGCCCGGGGCCTTCATGTTGAACAACAGATCGAGCCTGCGCCCCTCATCCACCCCGAGGATCTGCCAAGAGTCGAGCATGTCACCCTTCACGAAGCGATCGGGATTGGTGCGACCACGGGTGCGGGCCGGGCCGCCAATCAGGTGATCCATCCATTCGCGCACCACCCACAGCTGGTTCATGTAGAAGTAGCGCTGCTCCCCCCCCAGCTGCTGCAACACCTGCCACACCACCTCGGGCGAGGCGAGACAGATGGCCTCGCCGCTGGCGGTGCGGTCGTAGAAGCCATATTCGGGATGGCGCCAGCGCAGGCCAAGCGGCGTCTCCTGCCCCTGCTGTTCGGCACCCAGCTTCTGCTCCAGCGCCAGACTCTCCGCCAGCGCCTCATCGAAGCTGAGCAGGGTCTGTGGTAGCAGGGCACGCAGCGGACCATCGTCGGCCGGGATATCGTGCTTGAGGCCCCCCACCAGCGCCTTGGCCACCGGTTGCGGCACCGAGGTAACAAACTGCAGCCACCAGGCGGAGAGGCGCGGACTCAGAAACGGGATGGGAATGATGGGGCAGCGCTTGCCGATATGGGCGGCGAACTTCTGCAACTGCTGTTGATAGCTGAGCAGCTCGGGGCCGACCGCGTTGAAGATGAGCCCATCCACCTCGTCTGCCTCTACCAGCCCGCCCAGATAGTGCAACAGGTTGGACAGCGCAATCGGCGGCGTGCGCGAGCGCACCCATTTGGGCGTCACCATCATCGGCAGGTTGAACACCAGATCCCGCATCACCTCGAACGCCGCCGAACCGGGCCCGATGATGATGCCGGCGCGCAGCTCCACCGTCGGTACGCCGGAGTCACGAAACAGCTCGCCACAGTGGCGGCGGGAGTTGAGATGACGGCTGTTGCACTGCTCCGGCTGGATCGCCCCAAGATAGATGATGCGGCGCACCCCGGCGGCGCGGGCAGCGGCGGCAAAATTCTTTACCCCCTGCTGCTCCAGCCGGTGAAAATCGGCCCCCGCCCCCATGGCATGCACCAGATAGAAGACGGTATCTATGCCCGCCAGCGCAGGCAGCAGTGTGATGGGTTTGAGGCTGTCGGCGAGGCGAAACTCCACCCCCTCAGGCAAGCGGCAGGGACGGCGCGCCCCGGCAATCACCCTGTAGCCCAGCGTTTGCAGGTGGGGCACCAGATAGGAACCGATATAGCCTGCCGCCCCCATCACCAGACAATTTCTCATGTAATTCTCCCTATCCTCACCGATGCCGCTTGTCAGCCAGAGTGCGCAGCGCTACCTGAAAATGTTCAACTAGAGCGCCACTATCCAGTCTCTTGCCATCCTGCCACGCCACCACCTTGCAACCTAGTACTAACCACCTCCCTGATTAGTCCGATTTGGTGTTAAGCCCTGCTTATTCACTGGTCGATAACTGACCAGATGTATAGCGCCGAGGGCGAACGTATGCGCATCGATCACTACGACCTCCAGGGGGAGGTGCAATACCGGCAACAACAGGCCCAGAGCCGCAAGGTGCGCAACCTCGGGCCAGTGCCACCCGTCGTCAATCCACCGGAAGGCAACAACGCGGCAGTGGCCGGCAAACGCAGCAGCACCCTGACCCTCACCAGCGCCCTGACGCTGCAAACCGCGAGGCAATCCGCCGCCAGCCAGCAAGCGGCAACACCTCCCGCCCCGCCCGCAGCGGACGTCGGCAAAGAGCAGGATGGCATTCCCGACGATGGACTGGATAACCGCCAGCGGCTGATCAAGCTGATGATCGAGGCGATGCTGGGCCACGAAATCGAGCTGCCCAAGCCGATCAAGCCCACCGAAGAGGGAGACGATGGAGTGACCCAAGGAGACGCCGCGGCTCAAGCCGCCGAGCCGGATCAACTGGTGGAGGTGACAGACACCCTGCTGCAACAGGAGCAGCTCAACGTGGTGGCATCAGCCAGCGTAGCGACTCGGGATGGTCAGACTATTCAACTCGATCTCGGCTTTGTGCTCGACTGGCGCCAGCTGGAGGTGAGCCAGCGGCGCACCACCCTCAATGCCCTCAAGGATCCGCTGGTGCTCAGTCTGGATGGCAAGATTGCCGATCTGACCGAGGCCCGGGTCAACTTCGATATCGATCAGGATGGCAAAGAGGATAGCCTGCCGGGCTTGAGTGAAGGCAGCGGCTTTGTGGCGCTGGATCGCAATGGCAACGGCACCATAGACGATGGGGGCGAGCTGTTTGGTGCTCGCTCCGGCAATGGCTTCGGCGAGTTGGCCACTCTGGATGAGGATGGCAACGAGGTGCTGGATGAGGGGGATAGCCAGTTTTCAGCCCTGCAGTTCTGGCATCCGGAGCACGCACCTATAGCTCTGGTCGAACTGGGGATCGGCGCCATCCTGCTACGCCCCCTCGACACCCCCTTCAACCATCTGGGGGAGAGCGGCAATCAGGGGGTGCTGCGTCAATCCGGCCTCTATCTCACCGAACAGGGTAAAGGAGGCTGGGTGCAGCAGATCGATCTGCGGGTCTGAGCCTTGAAATAAAATCACCCATCGGTCGCTGACGATAACTGCCAGCGACCGGCGCCGGTGCCACCATCAACTCAGCTCGGTGGGGTCGATATCGAGGCTCCAGCGTACCCGCTTGGTCTCAGGCCAGCCTTCCAGCTCCTTCACCGCCCAATCCAGCAGTTGGGCCAGCGGTGCCCGGTTCGGCCCCTGCACCAGCAACTGCATGCGGAACTTGCCCGCCTTGCGCTCCATAAAGCCGCTGATGGGCCCCAGCACCTGAACGTGGGGATAGCGGGCGCTGCGCAGGGTATCGGCGAGGCGGGCGAGGAACAGCTGCACCTCGTCACGGCCATTGGCCTCGGCGCGGAACAGCCCCTGATAGCTGAATGGTGGCAGCCCCAGCAGGCGGCGCTCTTTCAACGCCGTATCGGCGAAGTGGCCGTAGCCATTCTGGGTCAGATCCTGCAGCAGGGCGTGCTCCGGATGGTGGCTCTGCAGCACTACCAACCCGGGTTTGCTGGCTCGACCGGCGCGGCCCGCCACCTGGGTGTAGAGCTGGGCCAGTTTCTCGGCGGCGCGAAAATCGGCGCTGAACAGGGCACCATCCACATCCAGCAGACCCACTAGCGTCACATCCGGGAAGTGGTGGCCCTTGGCCAGCATCTGGGTGCCGATCAGGATCTTGTACTTGCCCGCCTTGATGTCGCCGAGATGGGTCTCCAGCTCCCCCTTGCGGCGGGTGTTGTCCCGATCGATGCGCACCACCGGATATTGCGGGAAAACCGTGGTGAGCAGCTGTTCCAGCTGCTCGGTGCCGACTCCCGATCCGATCAGTTCGTTGCTGCCACACTCGGGGCAGTGGTGTGGCAAGGGGCGCACGCTGTCGCAGTGGTGGCAGTGCAGCCGCCGCCCGGCCTGATGCCAGGTGTACCAGGCGTCACAGCGCTCGCAGGCGGCGCTCCAGCCACACTGGTGACAGATCAGAGCCGGGGCATAGCCACGGCGGTTGAGAAACAGCATCACCTGATTGCCCGCCGCCAGATGTTCTGCCATCAACTGCTCCAGCTGGGGAGAGAGCCCAGCCTGCAGCCGCACGCTCTTGATATCCAGAATCACCTGCCGGGCGGTCTGGGCGTTACCGGCACGGCGAGTCAGGGTGAGATGGTGATACTTGCCGGTGCGGGCGTTGTGCAGCGTCTCCAGCGACGGGGTGGCCGAGCCAAGCAGGATGGGGATACCGGCACGATGAGCCCGCATCACCGCCAGATCCCGCGCGTGGTAGCGAAAACCGTCCTGCTGCTTGAAAGAGCCGTCGTGCTCTTCGTCGATGATAATGATGCCGAGGTTGTGAAACGGGGTGAACACCGCAGAGCGGGTGCCGATCAGGATGGCGGCACCGCCGTCGCGACAGGCGAGCCAGGCATCGAGCCGCTCCCTGTCGTTCATGGCGGAGTTCATCGCCACCACCGGCACGTTGAAGCGGCGGCGAAAGCGGTTGATGGTCTGCGGGGTAAGGCCGATCTCCGGCACCATCACCAGTGCCTGCTTGCCCGCCTTGAGCAGGGGCTCGAGGATGCTTAAATACACCTCGGTTTTGCCGGAGCCGGTGATGCCACCCAGCAGGAAGGCGCCGAACTTGTCGCTCTGGCTGGTAACGGCAGAGACGGCCAATGCCTGCTCGCCGTTGAGGCGCAGCC
Organism: Aeromonas sp. S11(2024); assembly: GCF_041402345.1. Taxonomy (NCBI): domain Bacteria; kingdom Pseudomonadati; phylum Pseudomonadota; class Gammaproteobacteria; order Aeromonadales; family Aeromonadaceae; genus Aeromonas; species Aeromonas sp. S11(2024). The sequence continues at coordinate 54,025 of NZ_JBGLRC010000011.1, forward strand.
CCTCCCCCGGTTCAAAACGGGCGGCCCAGTCGCCGTCATGGCTTGGCTCCAGCGAGCGCTTCTCCAGCAGCCCCTTCTTCTCCAGCGCGGTGAGAGCGGCGCTCTGGATCTCCTCCTGCTTGAGGGCGGAGGGGGTCTGCGGCCCCTTGCGCAGCAGGGCGAGCGCTTGCTGCTGCTTGGCCGCCCGCTTGAGCTCGTTAAGGTCGATGGCCATGCCTGCCTCGGTGGCAAACCAGAACTCCAGCTCGCGATAGGCGGCAGGCTCCCCCTTGCGCACCAACACCGGCAAGGCGTGGGGCAGCACTTCCCCCAGCGGATGCTGGTAGTAGCTGGCGCTCCAGTTCATCAGCGCCAGAATATCCGGCCCCAGCACCGGCGTCGCATCGAGTACACGCTTGATGGGCTTGAGCTTGTTGCGGGGCACCTGGCTGTCAGCCGGATGATCCACCACCAGCCCGACCAGGGTCTGGGGACCGAAAGGGATCTCGACCCGGCAACCGGGGGCAGGTAACGGCAGGGGAGAGAGATAGTCGAAGTGACGGCGTAACGGTACCGGGACAGCGACACGAACCAGATCCAGCGTTTGGGAAGAATTCACCAGGGGTTGCCTATTTTTTCTGCGAAGCCACTTGCCTGATATCAGGCATTTCCTATATTATTCGCAGCCTTTGAAACTGTGTTCAACAATCGTGTGGTGTCCGACAAGAGATCGGATGGCGACACGGCCTATTAATTGAGGTTGTCCATGAAAGCTGGTATCCATCCTGACTACGTAGCCATCACCGCCAAGTGCTCTTGCGGTAACGTCATCAACACTTTCTCTACCATCGGTAAAGATCTGAACCTGGACGTGTGCTCCGAGTGCCACCCGTTCTACACCGGCAAGCAGAAAGAAGTTTCTAGCGGCGGCCGCGTAGACAAGTTCAACAAGCGTTTCGGTGCGATGACCACCAAGAAGTAATTTTACTTCTGAAGAATTCTGAAAAAGGCGCCCATCGGGCGCCTTTTTTACGATCCCTGTTTTTCATCCTTCATGTTCCCGCAGCCAGACGCACTCTCCCCTACTGGCCAAATCCTTTGGAACGACGCAAATAGACATACCCCTCACCCGGGCTGCCCCAGCGCGGACTCCCTGCGTTGTCATAGGCGCGATCCAGCAATCTGACGCTATCGGGGCCAATCCAGATATGCTGCACCAGCGTCGTGGCACCGCCAAAATCGGTGGAGCAGTGGCCCACCCGGGTGTGACCGGCATATTCGCCGGAGGGGGTGCGTGTCAGCCAGATCTCGCATCCGTGGCGCAAGGAGAGCTGCTGCGGGGTCAGACTGTCGAGCAGGGCGGGATCATGCCAGGCACCGGCAAAATCGGTGGCACGGGGCATGGTCAGTTCAGCCATTAGGATCCGCCCGTCAGGGGCGGGTGAGAAGCGATAGATGCGCTGGCGGAAGGGACGGACGGAGCGCAGACTCAGGTACTGCTCGGCATAGACCCAGCGATAGCCCTGATAGCCGGGCCAGATCTCCATCAAGCGCAGCTCGGCACTGGTAAAGCGGCTGTCGTAACTGGCCTGCTCCCGGCTCGTAAAGGCCCCGTTGAACCAGCTGAGTAGCGGCTCCATACCGGGCTTGAGTGGGGTAGCCTGGGGCACCGACCCTGCCAACACCAGACAGGAACAGAGCAGCCCGAATACGGCCACCAGCAACTTTGCCATCGAATCCTTCCGAATCATCATAGTGGCGGCGATTATATGAGCGAATTTCCCCAATAACAGCCATTACGATCAAATCATTGCCACTCTGGTGCAAAAACCTCATAAGGATGCCAGTCCGCTCACTAAACCCGATATTTTGCCACCGCCTTGTTGAGCAGCTGGGCCTGCTCGTTGAGGCCCTCGCTGGATCTCGCATTTTCCTCCGCCATGATGCTCGACTCCTGGGCGATGTCGCGGATGTTGTTGACGTTGCGGTTCACCTCGTTGGCCACCAGACTCTGCTGTTCGATGGCTGCCGCAATCTGGGTGCTCATATCCATGATGTGGGTAACATCCTGAGTGATCTGCCCCAGCAACTCCCCTGCGGTACTGGCCTGATCCGAGCTGCGGTTGCCCTGCTCGCGGCAGGTTGCCATCACCTCGACGATGCTGCCGGTCTGTTTCTGCAGCGAGCTGATGATGCCGGCGATCTCCTGAGTCGATTTCTGGGTACGGATGGCCAGATTACGCACCTCATCGGCCACCACCGCAAAACCACGTCCCTGATCCCCTGCCCGAGCTGCTTCGATGGCTGCGTTGAGGGCCAGCAGGTTGGTCTGCTCGGCAATGCCGCGGATCACATCGAGCACGGAGCCGATGGTCTCGCTCTCTTTTTGCAGCTGGCTTACCTCGCGGGATGAACTCTCCAGATTGCCTGCCAGCGAGCGGATCTGCTCGACAGTATTCTCGACCGCAGTCCGCCCCTCCATCGCCTTGTTGTTGGTCGCCTGCGCATTGTTGGCCGCCTGCTCGGTGTTGCGGGCGATCTCTTCGATGGTGGAGCCCATCTCGGTGGACGCGGTCGCCACCATGTCGGTCTCCTGCAGCTGGCGCGCGGCCCCTTCACTGGTGCGTTTGACGTTGGCCGAGAGGTGATCCGCCGCTTCGGTCAGGGTGTGCACGCTCTGCTTCACATCGCCAATCAGGTTGCGAAACCCGCCCAGCATCACGTCGAGATTACCTGCCAGCTGGGCCATTTCATCGGCCCCGCGCAGTTCTATCTTCAAGCGCAGGTCATTATCCTGACGAATGCGGTTGACGGTGTCATTCACCTGAGTAATGGGACGGTCGATGCTGCGCCCCAGCAGCACGCTCATGATGCCGATCAGCACCACAATCACCCCGCCACAGACCAGCATCAAGCTGTTGAGGCGAGCGCTCTGCCGCTCCAGCTCAGCGACAATGTGTTGATCGACGGCGGCAAACCCCTGTTCGGTCTGATGCACCAGATCCCGCATCTGGTTGCGCAGCCCCTCATCCTCTTTCAGCCCCAGTACCTGCATCCCCTGCACCAGCGCCACAAAGTCCTGCCGGTACTGCTTGCTGGCCTGCTCCAACCTGCCGCGATCCTCCTCCGGCAAGGTGGCAAGACTATCCTGAAAACTCTTGTGCAAGGTCTCGAAACGCTCCAGATACTGGATATCGGAGCGCAGCATGAAGTCTTTCTCCGCCCGCCTCAGCTGCAACATGGTGATGAGCAACCCCTGCTGATCCAGCTGCTTGAGCCCATTCTCCACCTCATGCACCGCCGCCCGCAGCTTGCCATAGAGCCCCTCCTCCGGCCCCAGACCAATCTTCTGCTGCTGGGCCACCAGATCGTTGAAGGCTTTACCATAGCCGCTGATCTGCTGATCCAGTCTGGTCAACTCCCCCTCGACGGCCGCCAGATTGTCATCGGTCACCAGCTCCCGATTGTGCTGGTGAAAATCTGACAGTCCCTGATTGAAGCGCTCGACGAAGGCCATATCCTTACGGATCAGAAAATCCTTCTCGGCCCGCCGCAGGTTGAGCATGGCGATCTCCAGCTGGTCGATATTACGCTGGGCTTCGGTCAGATGACGGTGCACCTGGCTGGAGTAGATAAACAGGCCGCTCAGTACCAGCATGGCAACGGCAACCAGCACGGTATTCAGGATCAACTTATGACGGATAAGCACGATGGACCTCTCGCAAACTGGCAGTGAACTGCATTGAGCTTATGCAGAAAAGCGGCGACAGGTGATCTGTGCAAGGAATATTCATTGAAATGCCACACCCACTCCTTATACTGGTTGCACCTGTTTCCAGCCGTGGATTTGACACTATGGAATACAATACTTCTGAACTGTGCGACATCTATCAGGACATGGTGGATGTGCTTGAACCCATGCTCTGCTCCTTCGGCGGCCGCGCCTCTTTCGGCGGCGTCATCACCACCGTCAAATGCTTCGAATCGAATGGCCTGATCCGTGAACTCGTCAAAGAGAACGGACTGGGACGCGTCTTGCTGATCGATGGCGGTGGCTCCATGCGCCGCGCTCTGATCGACAGCGACATCGCCACAACAGCAGCAGAGAACGATTGGGAAGGGATTGTCTGCTACGGCTGCGTCCGCGAAGTCGATATTCTGGAAGATCTGGATATCGGCATTCAGGCACTGGCAGCCATTCCGGTCGGTGCCGACAGCAAGGATGTAGGGGAGACCGATCTGCCGGTCAACTTCGGTGGGGTGACCTTCCTGCCTGACGACCACCTCTACGCCGATACCACAGGGGTGATCCTCTCCCCCGAGGCACTCGATATCGAGTAAGCCACAGACAGCGTGATGACGGGAGCCCTGGCTCCCGTTTTTTATGCCTGCAACTTGCTGAAAAATGACAAAAAAAGAGGGCCAGATAAACTGGCCCTTAACTGGAAGCAATGTGAGCAATGTCGTGCCTTCACAAGAAGTCCATCACGTTGGAACGAATGAAGTCTTTCCCGGAAAACAAGTTAACAATAATCATTCTCATTTAACTAGGCAAGCGCTATTTGCAGAAAGTGCAAAAAAATTGACCACCGCGAAGGGTGGTCAATCTGGTCAGGCTTGCCGGGTGGCCGTTTGCAGGCTGGATAATCCGGCCTCGCCCACCAGCTTGCGGCTGAGGTAGCGCAGCAAGACACCGTAGAGCGGCACGAACAAACCAAGGCTTATCAGCAACTTGAATACGTAATCGACGGTTGCGATCTCGACCCAGTGCTCTGCCATGAAAGGATCTGTGGTGCGCCAGAAGGCCACACTGAAGAAAGCGATGGTATCGACCAGATTACCGAACAGGGTGGAGGCCGCTGGCGCAATCCACCACTGCTTGAGCAGACGCAGGCGGTTGAACACCACCACATCCATGAACTGCCCTACCAGATAGGCCATAAAGCTGGCCAGTGCGATACGCGCCACGAACAGGTTGAACTCGGCCAGATGACCAACGCCCTGGAAGCTTCCTTCGAAGAAGAGCACGGAGAGCGCATAGGAGACCGCCAGCGCAGGCAGCATCACGGTCTGGATAATCTTGCGTGCCAGACCGGCACCGAAGATCCGCACTGTCAGGTCGGTCGCCAGGAAGATAAACGGGAAGCTGAACGCACCCCAGGTGGTGTGGAAGCCAAACACGGTGATCGGCAGCTGCACCAGATAGTTGCTGCTGGCAATGATCAGAATGTGGAACAACGACAGGCGAACGAGCGCCGTTTGGTACTGCGCAGGGGTCAGATTCATCTTGTGACCTTTTTGGTTAATGGGGTTAGGGAACCCATATCGCCACCATTGGCGATAATCGAGGGGCGAGATTATACGCCCCCAAACCGATAGTTCAATCTTTATGCGATTACGCTTGTCCAGGTGGGCCAGCCGCAGAGCAGGCCTTGCGGGTGATAGTCACGCCTTGTGCTGTCTGGCGAGCCAGAGCAGTGCCTCCCGATCCGCCGGGCGCACCGCCTCCAGCCAGCAGCCGCTGTAGTGTTCATACTCCAGCCGAAACTGGCTCCCTTCAAACGCCAGCAACCAGCTATGGCGATCGGCCCCCGCATCCTGCTCGAGCGGCTGCAGCTCCCACTCTCGCAGCAAGGCCTGCGCCAACAGCGGGAACGTGTCCCAGTCGAGTGCCGGACAATCCAGCGTCACCACGCCAGCTTCGCTATCTACCTGTTTGATTTGCCAACTCATGCCCTGTCTCTCAGCTACTGCAGGAGAGCTCACCACCGCAATACCATGCCGGAGTCGGGGTGGCGAGATCCTCATATTCGGGTTGTTCATCAAAGGGGCACAGCAAGGCGGCGAACAGCCGCTCGAACGGCTGCATATCCCCTGCGTCGGCGGCGTCGATCACCTGCTGGGCCAGCGCATTGCGCAGCACATACTTGGGATTGATGGCATCCATCTGCGCCTTGCGCACGGCATCCTCGCTGCCTTCGCGCATTAGCCGCGCCCGATAGCGCTCCAGCCACGCCTGCCAACCCAGTGGTTCAGGCAACAGGGCCAGCAGAGATGCAGGCCACGCCCCCTCTTGCGTCACCTCACCGAGACGGCGCAGGAACAGGTGGTAATCCACCTTGTGGGCCGCCAGCAACCGAAACAGCTCGCGGAACAACGCCGGGTCATCCTCCTCCCACACTGCCAGTCCGAGCTTGGCCCGCATCAACTCGGAGTAGTGCAACATCAGCTGCTGCTCGTACTGGGCCAACGCTGCAGCCAGCGCATCACCGTCTACATGGCCAGCCAGCGCCTGAGCCAGTTTTTGCAGATTCCAGTAACCGACCGCAGGCTGCTGATCCAGCGCGTAGCGGCCCGCCGGATCCGAGTGGTTGCAGACAAAGTCCGGCACGTAGGCATCGATAAAGCCGTAGGGGCCGTAATCCAGCGTCAGGCCGAGCAGCGACATGTTGTCGGTATTCATTACCCCGTGACAGAAGCCCGCCGCCTGCCATTTTGCAATCAGGCGCGCGGTGCGGCGCACCACTTCGGCAAACAGTTCGGCACCACTCTCCTGTTCGGGGAAGTGGTGGCGCAGCAGATAGTCGATGAGTGGCGGGATCTTCTCCCCCTGCCCGCTCCAGGCGAAATACTCGATATGACCGAAGCGCAGATGGCTGGGGGCGGTGCGCAGCACGGTCGCTCCCGTCTCCACCTGCTCACGATAAACGGGCTCCTGACTCCCCACCAATACCAGCGCCCGGGTGGTCGGGATGCCGAGAGCATGGAGTGCCTCGGAGGCGAGATACTCGCGAATGCTGGAGCGCAGCACGGCGCGGCCGTCACCAAAACGGGAGAACGGGGTTTTACCCGCCCCCTTCAGGTGCAGATCCCAGCGCTGACCATCCGGCGCCTGCTGCTCACCCAGCAGCAGCGCCCGACCATCCCCGAGCCGGGGGCTGTAACCCCCGAACTGATGGCCCGCATAGACCTGAGCTACCGGCTGCATGCCTGGCAGCACTTTTCCCTCGCCACAACAGGCGATCCAGTCAGCCTCGCTGACGCCTCCCAGCCCCAACTTATCCAGCAAAGCCCGGTTGAGATGAAGCAACCGGGGCTGCTGCAGCGGCTGGGGGACCACGGGTTCACAGGCCCAAGGCAGCTCGGTCGCAAAAGTGTTGATCAACTTCATGGTTGTGCCATTCGTCCCTGCGTATGCTCGTGTCACTCTTTATACTGCCGTCAGCCATGCTTGCGCTAACTGGCGACCATCATTTTTCAATTCAAGGAGAAGAAGATGCAAAAATGGGTATATGCCCTGCCCTTGCTGGCACTGGCGTGGGGTCATCAGGCCAAAGCTGCCGATATTGAAGCCGGCAAAGCCAAGGCAGCTGTCTGTGCCGCCTGTCACGGCGTGGAAGGCAAGGCGATGATCCCCAACTATCCCCATCTAGCGGGTCAGAATGCCGCCTATCTGGTGAAACAGTTGAAAGCGTTCAAGGATGGCACCCGCAAAGAACCCTTGATGGACCCCTTCATGGCGCCGCTGACCGATGCGGATATCGACAATCTGGCCGCCTTCTACGCCAGCCTGAAATAACCTCGCGTCTGACCCCAGGTTCTTCCGAGCCGCGCTTACCGTGGTCGATTAGGCAGCCTAATCGACCCTAACGACGGCAGTAGTCGATGATCAGATCCATAAAGGCTTCGCCAAAGCGCTCCAGCTTGCGGTGCCCGACGCCGTTGATGGCCAGCATCTCGTCTTCGGTCATCGGCATCAACTGAGCCATCTCTACAAGGGTCGCATCGTTGAACACCACGTAGGGCGGCACCTCTTCATCCTCGGCAATCTGCTTGCGCAGGCCGCGCAGTTCCTTGAACAACCGCTTGTCGTAGTTGGCATTGTCGAGCAGACCATTGCGCTTCTCCTTGCGGCTGGAGATAGGCTGCAGTCGGGGCACCGCCAGCTCCAGCTTCACCTCGCCACGCAGCACCGGACGGGCCGCTTCGGTCAACTGCAGCACCAGATTGCGAGTGATGTTCTGAGTCAGCAGCCCCTTGTGGATCAGCTGGCGGATCACGCTCATCCAGTATTCATGGCTCTGATCCTTGCCGATGCCGTAGGTCGAGAGCTTGTCGTGGCCGTGATCCTTGATGCGCTGGTTGAGGGAACCGCGCAGCACCTCCACCACATAGCCCACCCCGAAATTCTGCCCCACCCGCCAAACGCAGGAGAGCGCCTTCTGGGCATCTTCGGTGCCGTCATAACTTTTGGGCGGATCGAGGCAGATATCGCAGTTGCCGCACGGCTTGTCGTTGTACTCGCCGAAGTAGTTGAGCAGCACCTGACGGCGGCAGGTTTGCGCCTCGGCAAACGCCGCCATCACGTTGAGCTTGTACTGCTCCACCTGCAACTGCTGGGGATTCTCGATGTTGTCGAGCAGGCGGCGCACTCGGCCGATGTCGGCAGGATCGTAGAGCAGCAACGCCTCGGCGGGAGTCCCATCACGCCCGGCGCGGCCGGTCTCCTGATAGTAGGATTCGATGTTCTTCGGAATGTCGTAGTGCACCACGAAGCGTACGTTGGGCTTGTCGATACCCATACCGAACGCCACCGTCGCCACCACTATCTCGATGTCATCCTTGAGGAAAGCATCCTGGGTCTGCTGGCGCTGCTCGAGCGGCAGCCCCGCATGATAGGGAGCGGCCTTGCAGCCGTGGCGGGATAGTCGCTCGGCCACCTCCTCCACCCGGTTGCGACTGGAGCAGTAGACGATGCCGCAGTTGCCCTTCTGGCTCTGCACGTAACGCAGCAACTGCTCAGCGGCCTTGAACTTCTCCACCAGGCTGTAGCGGATATTGGGGCGATCAAAGCTGGCTGTGTGAATAAAGGGATCGTTGAGTTCCAACCGGTGCAGCATGTCGCTGCGGGTCGCCTCGTCGGCGGTGGCGGTGAGCGCTACCACCGGCACCTGTGGGAACCACTGTTTTAGCCGCCCCAGCGCCGCATACTCAGGCCGGAAATCGTGGCCCCACTGGGAGACGCAGTGCGCCTCGTCGATGGCGAACAGCCCGAGCGGCAGTTCGGCCAGCCGATCCATAAACTCGTGCTGCAGCAAGCGCTCAGGGGAGACATAGACCAGCTTGATCTCGCCGCGGCGCATGGCGGCGAAGTTCTGAATCATCTCCTCCCGACTGAGGGCCGAGTTGATGTAGACCGCCGCCACACCGTTGGCGCGCAGGCTGTCGACCTGATCCTTCATCAGGGAGATCAGTGGAGAGACCACCACCCCGAGCCCGGGCCGCAGCAGTGCCGGGATCTGGTAGCAGAGCGACTTGCCGCCGCCAGTAGGCTTGAGCACCAACGCATCGCGCCCCGCGACGATCTGCTCGATGATCTCGAGCTGACCCGGCCGAAACTGCTGATAGCCGAAGACCGCCTGCAGCAGGGCAAGCGGACTCTCTGGCTGAGGATCTGGCAGGGTTTCGGCAATCGCGGTCATGGGCTCTCCTTTGGGGTCGCCATTCTAAAGCAGCCGCCGCCCACAATAAACCTGCCATTGCGACTGTTAAGGAACTGTTGCAGACTGGCTGGAGTTTTTACTCGGCTTTGATGACAAGGATTGGGATCAGAGAATGAAACAGATGCTCAAGAAGATGGCGCTCAGTGGCATTGCCAACCTGTTTGCCGAGAAGATGCCCTTCAACAAGCTGATCGGCATGCAGGTGACCCACTACGACTTCGACAAGGTGGAACTGCGCATCAAGATGGACGAGAAGCTGATCGGCAACCCCTTCCACAACATCCTGCACGGCGGCGTCACCGCCACGCTGCTGGATGTAGCGGGCGGCATGATCGTCGCCGCTTCCTGCATCGACGAGCTGGAGGAGTTCTCCCCCAGTTATCTCAAGGAGCGCTTCGCCCGCCTAGGCACTATCGATCTGCGGGTGGACTACCTGCGCCCGGGGCGCGGCAACGAGTTTATCGCCACCGCCCACATCATCCGGGCTGGCAGCAAAGTGGCCGTCGCCCGGATGGAGCTGCACAACGAAGAGGGCACCCACATCGCCTTCGGCACTGGTACCTATCTGGTGGGTTGAACCAAGTTAGTGCATAAAAACCACGCGGCTAATCCACTTTTAATCATTAGATTCCTTACCCCCTCTGGCCGAACAAGGTCCATACTGATAGTCGGGATTGTGTGCAGAGGGAGGATTGCAGGCGATGAGTGCGAAACTGGCCATCAAACCATCCAGAGCCTTGTTGACACAGCTCGAGTCCATGCTCGACGAGGTGCAGACACCCGAGTGTCGCCACTGGTTGGAACAGGAGCTTGAGGGGTATTCTCTCTCCTCACCCCTGCCTTGGTATCGCATCGTTCCCTGTCGGCAACGCGGTCACTTTCTGGATCTGAAAACGGGAAAATATTTGACCTGTCATATCAACAGTCAAACGCTATGCCAACGCGATCTGGCCCAAATTCAGTTCATTTATGCCCGTGAACCCGCCGCCCACTATTTACTGCAACGCAATTCCGGTATTGAACCCTGGCCAGAGCAGCTGCTGGAAGATTATCAGGAGCAGTTGATCCCCGGCCATTTATGCCTGCAAGCCTGGCATGAGCCCGTGATTTCATTACGTGCACAACTGATGGAGGGAATAGAACATTTCATTAGTGAGTACCCCAAGCACGCGGCCTTGCTGCCTCAACACAGTTTCAAGGCTTTGCGGCATCAGCACTGGCATATCTGAGTAAGCGCCTGGCGCGCAAGGAGGGCACCATAGACAAGACCCATCGCGAGATTGCCACAATCTAGAGTGCCGGAGTCAGGATCAGACTCCACCGATGGGCCGCCGAGCGGTGGCCCTTTTAATGTCTGTGGTCTTGCTTCGACCCTGCATACTGCAAGTCAGATCACTTGGCCAGGTAACAGGTCAGCAGCTAAAGAAAATTAGGAAAACAGGAAGGATAAATGCAAAAAGGCCGCTCTATTGAGCGGCCTTTTCAAATTTGGTCGGTGTGAGAGGATTCGAACCTCCGACCCCTTCGTCCCGAACGAAGTGCGCTACCAAGCTGCGCTACACACCGATGTCTGCGGGACGGGAATTTACCGAAAGCCCCGACCTGACACAAGCCTTTTTTGCATTTAACAGGAAAAAAAACGCCGTTCGCTCAACTATTCAGCACTCTTTTCATCCGTTTACCGGGCTGCAGCCAGCTGGTGACATTCCGGTAACCGGCTGTCAGGCCAGGCTCAGGGATGCCGGTCCCAGCAGACGGCGCTGCCAGTCAGCCACAGTACCATGCTCCAGCCAGTCGGCTGCATGCTGCCGCCAGTTGGGGGAGAGAGCAGGATTCTCCAGCAGCATCAGCAGATCCGCTTCATTGCGCACCTGATTGAACAGGATATCCGCCGTGCGCTTCACCGTCAGTTCGGGATAGGGTCTGTCTGCCAGCTCCATGGCAGACTCCGGCGACACCATCCCCTCCTCCAGCACCCGCAGCAGCCAGCCACAACGGCCATTTAGCTGCATCACCTGGGACATCTGGCCATAGCCAAAGCGCTGGTTGAGCTTGAAGCAGGGGGATCTTGGCTGACTTATCTGGATCAGCGCGTCGCCGAGTCGATAGACATCGCCAATGCAGGCTTGCGCCTCGGTCAGCCCGAGACCGGAGAGGTTCTCGCCAAAGGCGGCAGGTTGCCAGGGTGTACGTGGCGCAGGCAAGTCCAGCGCGGTTTGCCAGGTCTGCCACCAGAGATAGTGATCGGCAGGATAGTAGTGGAGCGCCCGATCCGGGCCACCGTGGTGGCGCTGGTCACACTGTTCATCCTCTTCCAGACCGGCAAAGGTACAGCGAACTGGTGCAGAGATCGGTTGCTTGTGAATGGCGCTGGTGAGGCCGGGCACCAGCTCGGTGCCACGACCGCTAAAAAGGGAGATCCGCATACTCATCCTCCAGGTTGACGAGAGTAGGCGGATCTTATCATGGCGTCAGACGACGGCCTGCATCTGGGTGGTCATGGCGATCTCGGCACGACGGCGCTTCTCCGCCCTGGCCATCAGATACCAGCTGCCGAAGGTAAAGAGCGATACCGACAACAGGATCAGGCTGGCCACCGCGTTGATCTCGGGTTTCACCCCGAGCCGCACTGCCGAGAAGACCTCCATCGGCAAGGTAGTGGAGCCTGGGCCGGAGACGAAGCTAGCCAGCACCAGATCATCCAGCGACAGGGCGAACGACATCATGCCGCCTGCCGCCAGCGAGGGGGCGATCATCGGGATAGTGATCAGGAAGAACACCTTCCACGGCTTGGCGCCGAGATCCATTGCCGCCTCCTCGATGGAGAGATCCAGCTCCCGCAACCGCGCCGACACCACGATCGCCACGTAGGCAGTACAGAAGGTGGTGTGGGCAATCCAGATGGTCAGCATGCCCCGCTCAGCAGGCCAGCCCACCAGCTGGGCCATGGCCACGAACAGCAGCAGCAGCGACAGACCGGTGATCACCTCGGGCATCACCAGCGGCGCCGTCACCATGCCACCGAACAGGGTGCGACCACGGAAGTGGGGAATTCGGGTCAGCACGAAGGCTGCCACCGTCCCCAGCGCCACCGCGGCGATCGCGGTGTAAAAAGCGATCTCCAGCGAGCGGAACACAGATCCGATCAGCTGCTTGTTGTCGAGCAGGCCGAAGTACCACTTGAGCGACCAACCGCCCCACACCGTCACCAGCTTGGAGGCGTTGAAGGAGTAGATCACCATGATGATCATGGGCAGGTAGATAAACAGCAGCCCCAGCCAGAGCATCAGTTTGGCAAAACCGAAACGTCTCATCATGCCTTGCCCTCCAGCTCTTTGGCCTGGTTACGGTTGAAGAGGATGATCGGAATGATTAGCACCGCCAGCATCACCACCGCCAGCGCAGAGGCAACCGGCCAGTCGCGGTTGTTGAAGAACTCCTGCCACAGCACCTTGCCGATCATCAGGGTCTCCGGGCCGCCCAGCATTTCTGGAATAACGAACTCCCCCACCACCGGAATGAACACCAGCATGCAGCCGGCGATGATGCCGTTCTTGGAGAGCGGTACCGTGATCTGCCAGAACCGGGTCAGGTTGCGGGCCCCCAGGTCGGAAGCAGCCTCCAGCAGGCTCTGGTCATGTTTGACCAGATTGGCGTAGAGCGGCAGCACCATGAAGGGCAGGTAGGAGTAAACAATGCCGATATAGACCGCCAGGTTGGTATTGAGGATCTGCAGCGGTTCGTCAATCACCCCGATCCCCAGCAAGACGCTGTTGAGCAGGCCGTTGTTACTGAGGATCCCCATCCACGCATAGACCCGGATCAGAATGGCGGTCCAGGTCGGCATCATGATCAGCAGCAGCAGAACGGTCTGGGTCTCCTTGTTGGCCCGAGCGATGGAGTAGGCCATCGGATAGCCAATCAGCAGGCAGAGCAAAGTGCTGACGAAGGCCATCTTGAGGGAGCCCAGATAGGCCGCGATATAGAGCTCATCCTCCTGCAGCAGCAGGTAGTTGCCCATATTGAGCAGGATGGTGAGCTGATTGTCGGCCCAGCTCACCACGTCGGTGTAGGGCGGGATCGCCACATCTGCTTCCGCAAAACTGATCTTCACCACGATGACGAAGGGCAGCAGGAAGAAGAGGAACAGCCAGAAGAAGGGGATGCCAATCACCAGTCGGCGCCCCCCGACCCGCTTCAGTCGTTGCAAGAACTTCATGATTGCAGCACCACGCCGCTGTCATCTTCCCAGTAGAGGAACACCTGGTCATCCCAGGTTGGCCGCTTGCCGTGGCGTTCGGCATTGGCGATGAAAGCCTGAACGATTTTGCCCGAGGGCAGCTGGATGTGATAAACCGAGTGACCGCCCAGATAAGCGATGTCATAGACCTCACCCTTGGTCCAGTTGAAGTCCGGGTGCTCGATCTCCTCCGGCTTTTGCAGACTCATCAGCAGTTTTTCCGGCCGCAGGGCATAGGTCACCTTCTTGTTCTCGGCGCGGGAGCTGATGCCGTGGCCCACATAGATGGGCTGCTCCAGGTCGGCGCAGGCGATGGTGGCGTGGTCCTGCTCATCCTCCACCAGCAGGCCGTCAAACAGGTTGACGTTGCCGATAAATTCGCACACCAGCCGACTGGCCGGAGTCTCGTAGATATCCATCGGGCTGCCGATCTGCTCGATGCAACCGAGGTGCATGATGGCGATCCGCTCCGCCATGGTCATGGCCTCTTCCTGATCGTGAGTCACCATGACACAGGTCACCCCGACCCGCTCGATGATCTCAACCAGCTCCAGCTGCATCTTGGAACGCAGCTTCTTGTCGAGCGCCCCCATGGGTTCATCCAGCAGCAACAGTTTGGGACGCTTGGCTAGCGAGCGAGCCAACGCCACCCGCTGGCGCTGGCCACCGGAGAGCTGATGCGGTTTGCGGCGGGCATACTGGGTCATCTGCACCAGCTTGAGCATCTCCTCCACCCGGGCATCGATCTCGGCCTTGGGCAGGCCATCCTGCTTGAGGCCAAAGGCGATGTTCTGGGCCACCGTCATATGGGGGAACAGGGCGTAGGACTGGAACATCATGTTGATGGGGCGTTCATAGGGGGGCATGTCGGTGATGTCGACCCCGTCGAGGAACAGCCGCCCCTCGGTCGGGCGCTCGAAACCGGCCAGCATCCGCAGCAGGGTCGATTTGCCGGAACCGGACCCGCCGAGCAGGGCGAAAATCTCCCCCTTGTGAATATTGAGAGATACGTTATCGACCGCCAGCGTTTCGTCGAACTGCTTGCTTACCCGATCAATTTTCACCAGCACTTCTTTGCGCTGCTGACTGCCCTCGAGGGCTTTCTTGTAGGCACTGGAGGCTATCGCCATTACCAAACTCCCCAACGTGATACCGGCCTTGCGGCCGATCCATAAAAGCGATTTGGCGCCCCCGAACGGGCACCAAGGTTAGGTACCGGACTTGATCTTGGTCCAACTCCGGGTGATTAGACGCTGTACCGAGCGGGGATGTGCTTCCTGCACATAGAGTCGCTCCAGCACGGCCTGAGGGGGATAAACCTCCTCATTGTTGCGCACCGCCTCATCCATAAACTCGCCCGCCCTTGAGTTGGGATTCGCGTAGCCCACATAGTCGCTGACCTTGGCGATCACTTCGGGCTGCAGGACGTAGTTGATGAGGGCGTGCGCCTCTTTGACATTGGTGGCATCGGACGGGATCGCCATCATGTCGAACCAGAGATTGCCCCCCTCTTTCGGAATGCTGTAGGCAATTTTCACCCCCTTGCCAGCTTCATCGGCGCGGGCAGCGGCTTGCAGGATATCGCCGGAAAAACCGGCCGCCACGCAGATGTCACCATTGGCGAGATCGCCGATGTATTTGGAGGAGTGGAAGTAGGCCACATAGGGCCGCACCTTGAGCAGCAGCGCCTCGGCCTGCTTGATATCCCCCGTCGCATGACTGTTGGGATCGAGCCCGAGGTAGTTGAGGGCAGCAGGGATCATCTCGTCGGCAGAGTCGAGGAAGGCGACGCCGCAGCGAGAGAGTTTCGCCATGTTTTCCGGTTCGAAGATGGTGGCCCAGGAGTCAATCTTGTCGACTCCCAGCACCGCCTTGATTTTGTCGACGTTGTAGCCGATGCCGTTGGTCCCCCACAGATAGGGCACCGCGTACTGATGACCCGGATCCACCTTGTCGAGCTGCTTGAGCAGCACGGGATCCAGGTTGGCCAGATTGGGCAGCAGGGATTTATCCAGTTTCTGGAAGGCTCCCGCCTTGATCTGTTTGGCCAGGAAATTATTGGAGGGCACCACCAGATCGTAACCGGTCCGCCCCGTCAGCAACTTGCCTTCCAGGGTCTCGTTGGAGTCAAACACGTCATAGACGGTCTTGATCCCGGTCGCCTGCTGGAAATCGCTGAGGGTGGTCTCGCCGATATAGTCAGACCAGTTGTAGAAGTGTAGCACAGGGGCAGCCTGGGCCACATTCGCCAATCCCATGGTCAGCGCTATGGTTAGCAATCTGGTTGTATTCACGGTGTCAGTTCTCCTGTTTCAGTGGTTGACCGTCTGCGCATCCATTCGCGCGGCCCATCCGGATGGATGGCATCACTACCCTCCCGGCCGAACTGCGGACCGGGAGGGGCATTCGTTACTTACTTGCCGGACTTGATCTTGGTCCAGCTGCGGGTCATCAGACGCTGCACCTTGGCCGGCAGATCCGGGAAGGTGTAGATCTTCTGCAGGGTCGCCGCATCAGGGTAGATACCCGGATCGGTGCGGATCGCCTCATCCACCAGCGGGGTCGCCGCCTTGTTGCCGTTCGGGAACTGCACCACGTTGGTGATATTGGCGATTACCTCGGGCTTCATCAGGTAGTTGATGAAGGTGTGGGCAGCCTCGACGTTCTTGGCATCCGCCGGAATGGCGATCATGTCAAAGAAGCTGCCTGCCCCCTCTTTCGGAATGGTGTAGGTGAGCGCGACGCCATTCTTGGCCTCGGCTGCCCGCGCCTTGGACTGCTGCAAGTCACCGGAGTAACCGACCGCGACGCAGAGGTTGCCGTTGGCCAGATCCGAGATGTACTTGGAGGAGTGGAAATAGGCGGTATAGGGACGGATGGAGAGGAACAGCTCCTCAGCCTTCTTCAGCTCGGCCGGTTTCTGGCTATCCGGTTTGAAGCCCAGATATTGCAGGGCAGCCGGCAGCATTTCGGTCGGTGAATCGAGGAAGGAGACGCCACACTCTTTCAACTTGGCCATGTTCTCCGGCTTGAACACCAGATCCCAGGAGTTGACCGGGGCATCGGCCCCCAGCACGGCTTTCACCTTCTCGGCGTTGTAGGCATAGCCGATGGTGCCCCACAGATAGGGGATGGAGTACTGGTTGCCCGGATCGCTCGGCTCGAGCGCCTTGAGCAGGTCGACATCCATGTTTTGCCAGTTGGAGAGCTTGGACTTGTCCAGTTTCTGGAACACGCCCGCCTTGATCTGCTTGGCCAGGAAGGGGTTGGATGGCACCACAATGTCGTAGCCCGAACTACCCGCCAGCAACTTGGCTTCCAGTACCTCGTTACTGTCGAACACGTCATAAACCACCTTGATCCCCGTCTCCTTCTGGAAGTTATCCAGGGTATCCGGCGCTATGTAGTCGCTCCAGTTGTAGACGTGCAGCACCTTCTCTTCAGCCATTGCTCCGGCACTTGCCATGACCAGAGCCACAGAGGCAGCGATCACTCCTGTTTTGAAAGACATCATCCTTGTCTCCTAAGCAAATTGTATGCGCATGCCAACCTGCCCGACCCGCCTCAACCCTTCAGCTTTGCGGCTGTCAGATCCAGACTGCGCCTGGCCAGATCGACCAATTCATCAACCTGTTCCTCGGTGATGACCAAGGGGGGCGATATGATCATGGTATCGCCTACCGCCCTCATCACCAAGCCATTGTTAAAGCAGAACTCCCGGCAAGTCATCCCCGCATTTGCCTGAGCCGGGAAACGCCGGTTGGTCTGCTTGTCCTCAACGATTTCCAGCGCGGCGACCAATCCTTTGCCACGGGTTTCTCCCACCAGCGGATGATCGGCCAGCTCCGCCCAGCGGCGCTGCAAATAGGGGCCGATAGTATCATGCACTCGCTTAACTATGCTCTCTTTCTGCATAAGCTGGATATTGGCCACCGCCACGGCGCAGGAGACCGGATGACCCGAGTAGGTGAAGCCGTGGTTGAACTCGCCCCCCTCCTCCACCAGCCCCTTGGCAACCCGGTCACTGACCATCACAGCGCCGAGCGGCAGATAACCGGAGGTGATCCCCTTGGCCAGACACATCAGGTCCGGCTTGATGCCAAACCCTTCGCTGGCAAACCAGTGGCCGGTACGGCCAAAGCCGCAGATCACCTCGTCGGCGATCAGCAAAATGCCGTAGTGATCGCAGATGCGCTGGATCTCCGGCCAGTAGCTGTCAGGCGGAATGATGACGCCGCCCGCCCCCTGGATCGGCTCGCCGATAAAGGCGGCCACCTTGTCCACCCCCAGCTCCAGAATCTTCTGCTCCAGCTGACGGGCCCGCTCCAGCCCGAAGTCGTGGGCACTCATCCCCAGCCCCTCACCGAAGTGATAGGGCTGGTCGATGTGCACTATGCCGGGGATGGGCAGGCCACCCTGGGCATGCATCCCTTTCATGCCACCCAGACTCGCCCCCGCCACGGTGGAGCCGTGATAGGCGTTATGGCGACTGATGATCACCTGTTTGTCAGGCTGACCCTTGCTGGCCCAGTAGTGGCGCACCATCCGCAGCACGGTATCGTTGCACTCGGAGCCGGAGCCGGTGAAGAAGACGTGGTTGAGATGGGCTGGCGTCACCTCGGCCAGCAGGGTCGCCAGCTCGATCACCGGCGGGTGAGCGGTCTGGAAGAAGAGGTTGTAGTAAGGCAACTGCTGCATCTGGCGGGTAGCGGCATCCACCAGCTCCTGGCGGCCATAGCCCATATTGACGCACCACAGGCCCGCCATGCCGTCGAGAATGCGTTTGCCCTCGGAGTCTTCCAGATAGACACCGCTGGCTTTGGTAATGATGCGCGAACCCTTCTTGTTCAGGGCCTGAAAATCGGTAAAGGGGTGCAGGTGGTGGCTGGCATCCAGTTGTTGCCACTCACGGGTTGTCTGCTGCATTTGTTGCTCCTCGGTTCCTTCGATTTAGCAAGATTCAGTCGTCAAACAGTCAGGTGGGTAGTCAGGCAGGCTTGCATGCTCGCAGCCACAACCACTCACAGGTGGCTGCCGCCACCTGACTCGCGTTTAGGTCTCTTCGATACAGGGACCGGGGAGGCCGACTCCGGCCTCCCCGTTACAGAGGGATCAGACGTTCAGCAGCAGGAACTCCCGCTCCCAGCGACTGATCACCCCGAAGTAGGTCTCGTACTCTTTGCGTTTGACCGCGACGAAGGCGCGGGTGAAGCGCTCACCCAGCATCTCCTTGATGGGCTCGCACTGTTCGAGATGGCTGAGTGCCTCCTCCAGCGAGCGGGGCAGGCTGTAGGGCAGGTCATAGGCGCTCGACTTCATCTCCGGCAGCGGCTCCAGCTTCTCCATCATGCCGAGATAGCCACAGGCCAGAGTGGCGGCCAGCGCCAGATAGGGGTTGGCATCGGCACCGGCGAAACGGTTTTCCACCCGCCGCGCGCTCGGGTCGGAGAAGGGCACCCGCAGGCCGCAGGTGCGGTTCTCTACGCCCCACTGGACGTTGCGCGGCGCGCTCTCGCCAAAGGTGAGGCGGCGATAGGAGTTGACGTTGGGGGCCAGCAGGGCGGTCACCGCCGGGGTGTATTTCTGCAGACCGGCGATAAAGTGCATGAACTGTTCGCTGTTGCCGCCGCTCGCGGTACCGAACAGGTTGTGGCCGTTCACATCTTCCAGACTCTGGTGGATGTGCATGGCCGACCCCGGTTCGTCGCTCATCGGCTTGGCCATAAAGGTGGCATAGATGCCGTGGCGGTGAGCGGCTTCACGCATGGTGCGCTTGAACAGGAACACCTGATCCGCCAGATCGATGGCATCACCATGCAGGAAGTTGATCTCCATCTGGGCGGCGCCCGACTCGTGGATCAGGGTATCCACCTCCAGCTCCTGCGCCTCGCAGTAGTCATACATGTCTTCAAATATGGGGTCGAACTCGTTGACCGCATCGATGCTGAACGACTGGCGGGCGGTCTCCGGGCGGCCGTTGCGACCCACCGGCGGCACCAGCGGATAATCGGGGTCTTCGTTACGGGTGACCAGATAGAATTCCAGCTCGGGCGCCACTACCGGTTTCCAGCCCTGCTTCTCGTAAAATGACAGAACCCGACGCAGCACGGAGCGCGGCGCGATGTCGATCAGCTTGCCGTTGACGTCGAAACAGTCGTGGATCACCTGTGCAGTGGGCTCCAGCGCCCAGGGGACAAAACGGATGGTGTTGGGGTCGGGATAGAGCTGCATGTCCCGCTCCAGCGGGTCGATCATGCTGTCGTCATCCGGATATTCGCCGGTCACTGTCTGGGTGAAAATCACCTCGGGCAGACGCATGCCCCCTTCGCGCAAAAACTTGTTGGCTGGGATGATCTTGCCCCGGGCGTTGCCGGTGAAATCCGGGAACAGGCACTCCACTTCCGTGATGCGATTGCTCTCCATCCAGCCTTTGATACTGTCCATGTTAAACCCCGACTTTACGGTTGCCATTGGCAAGGGTGTCTAATATATGGAACACCCTTGTTATAAAATTGTAATCAACATCACCATAAAAGCCCGCCATCAAGGACAATGTCAAGCAGGCGTGTTTAAAAAACTATAAATAACGGCGCATATAATGACCAAGGCGGCACCAAATACTAAACACTCAAATCCGTACGAAGCCCACCCTTCTCATCGCTGCAAAGGCGATGCCAACAGAGGGTGAAGCAGGCGCCAGATCCCGACCAATCCCCCGCAGGAACGGACCATTTTTTTGCAAGGGCGCACAATCCTTATCCTATTTGCTTTGCTTGGCTGCATTTTTTTGGTACAAGGCCCGCCCTGATTTGCACTCTCTTGCATGAAACAGGTGCAAATCGGGATACAAGGGCTTGGTCTGTAGGCAGACAGCCCCCATAAACAGGGATAATTGGGTTAGTAAACTGACTGGTAGTTAATCGTATGTGTGATTTCATGACTGAAGACCAACTGGCCTTTTACAAGGGGCAGATCGAGCGACAGATCGTCGAGCTCGAAGAGCGCCTGAACTCCCAGGCCAGCCAGGCCATCGCCACCGACACCAACGAGATGGCTGATGAAATTGACCGTGCCAGTATCGAGGAAGCCCGCCGTCTGGAGCTGAACCGCATCGAGCACGACAAGCTGCACCTGCGCAAGCTGCGGGGCGCATTGAAGCGCATCAGCGAAGGGGATTTCGGTTACTGCGAATCTTGCGGTGACGAGATCTCCCTCAAGCGGCTGCATGCCCGTCCGGAATCCCGTTTCTGCGTCGAATGCCAGAGCACCAAGGAATTTAACGATACCCACGTGTTCCGTCGCGTCGCCTGATTCTTCGAAGAACCGTCACCATTCTGGTGCAACAGACGCCAGCAAGGCAGGGCCCGCGCTCAAACCTTGCATAACGCCTCGCAGCAAGATGGTGACAAGTTCTGTTAGACTCCGGACACCTTCCGGAATCTACAGGAGAACAGAGAGTGAAATGGCTCATCAAGCTGTGTTTGTGCCTGCCACTGCTGGCACAAGCACAGGTTCTGACGGTCAAGGTCCCCAGCCGTCCCGTCAACAATCTTGACCAGGAGTACCAGTACAAGCTGCTGGAACTGGCCCTGACCCGCTCCGGGCAACCCTTTCGCATCCAGCCTGTCGAACTCGACCTCAACCAGTTCACCCTCCAGCAGCAGCTGAGCAAGGGCAAGACCATCAACGTCTTCTGGATGGGCACCTCCAGCGCACTCGAATCTTCCCTGATTGCCGTCCCCATTCCGCTGTTTCGCGGGCTGGAAGGATTGCGGCTGTCCTTCATCCACGCGGATGCTCAGGAGAAGTTCAACCAGATCAATAACCTGGCCGACCTCAAACAGCTGAAGGCGGCGCAAGGGGTCGGTTGGGCCGATAACAAAATTCTGGAAAATGCGGGCATCCCGACCTTCTCCGGCCGATACAGCAGCCTGTTTCGCCTTATCAACGACGGCGACAAGATCGACTTCTTCCCGCGCGCCCTGGTGGAGATCTTCGCCGAGCGCAGCGAGCTGGTGGCGCAGTATCCCAACCTCGCTATCGAGCAGCATCTGCTGATCCGCTACCCCTTCGCCCAGTTCTTCTTCGTCAGCCCCGAATACCCCAAGCTGGCCAAGGCGATTCAGACCGGGCTGGAGCGGGCCTATGCCGATGGCAGCTTTATGAAGTTCTTCAATGACAACCCCAAGATCCGCGAAGCGCTCGCCAGCGCCAACCTCGATCAGCGGGTCACCATCGCCCTGCCCAATCCGGATATGACCCCGTTGCTAAAATCCATTCCGGCCCAATATTGGGAGTATCCACCGCAGGGATAAGCATCCCGAGCGCCTGACCACGAAGGTCAGGCAGCGAGAACACAGTGCGCCAGGGAGGTGCTATGAAAGGAATCCAGGAGTGGTTTGCGGAGTATGGCCAGAGCCATCGCCATCCGGTCAACGTCGCCATCCACAAGCTGGCGGTGCCGGGCATCTATCTCTGCTCGCTGGCGCTGCTCTGGTGTCTGCCACACGGGCCCTTGCCAGAGCTCCTCAACTGGGCGGCAGTGGCGGCCATTCCGGTGCTGCTGTTCTATCTGCAGCTGTCGTTTTCGCTGTTCGCGGGGATGGCCGGGCTGACCGCGCTGGGACTGTGGATCTGCCACCAGTGGCAGGGGCCGCTGCTGTGGCCCGCCGTGGCAGCGTTCGTGATTCTCTGGATAGCCCAGTTTGTCGGCCACAAGATCGAGGGCAAACGCCCCTCCTTCCTCGCCGACCTGCAATTTCTGCTGATAGGCCCCGCCTGGGTGCTTGCCAGCCTCTATCGTCGCCTGGGCATTCCCTATTGAGGAATGCCGGGCCAACAGGAGAGACCATGACACATAACCACACGCGACATAATGCCCTGCACCGCGCCCTGCCCCTGCTGCTGGGGGCCCTGTTTGCCGGCCCGGCGCTGGCCGACAAGGCCGACCCGGTCGGTGAAGTGAGCACTGCCTTCAAGCTGTTTGGCCCCAACCACAAGATCCTGGTGGAGGCGTTCGACGACCCGCGCATCGACGGCGTCGCCTGCTATCTGGCGCGCCCCAAGACGGGTGGCGTCAAAGGCGGGCTGGGACTGGCGGAAGATCCCTCCCACGCCTCCCTGTCGTGCCACCAGATTGGCCCCATCACCCTGCCCGAAAAGCTGAAAGCGGGGGAAGAGGTGTTCGATGTCAGCACTTCACTGGTGTTCAAGGAGCAGAAAGTGGTGCGTTTTTACGACAAGAAACGCAATGCACTGGTTTACCTGACCTACAGCACCAAACTGGTGGATGGTTCGTACAAGAGTGCAGTCAGCGCCGTTCCCATTATGCCGTGGGGACAATAACCAGCCGGTTTGTCCGGTGATAGCTGACCCATTTTGTTGTAATTTGACGACACACACGCTGCGGAGCACATACCATGAAAGTCGCCGTATTCAGTACCAAGAGCTATGACAAAGAGCATTTCAACCAGGCCAACAGCCAGTACGGCTTCGACCTGGAGTTTTTCGATGTGCGGCTGGAGGCCAAAACGGCCCGACTGGCTCACGGCTTCCCGGTGGTGTGTCTGTTCGTCAATGACGATGCCGACCGCGAGGTATTGACCGAACTGGCTGCCAACGGCACCCAGGTGATTGCCCTGCGCTGCGCCGGTTACAACAACGTGGATCTGGCCGCAGCCAAAGAGCTGGGGCTGAAAGTGGTGCGGGTGCCCGCCTACTCCCCCGAGGCGACCGCCGAGCATGCTGTCGGCATGATGATGTGCCTCAACCGCCGCATCCATAAGGCTTATCAGCGCACCCGCGACGCCAACTTCTCGCTGGAAGGGCTGGTCGGCTTCAACATGCATGGCAAGACCGTTGGCGTCATCGGTACCGGCAAGATCGGTCTGGCCGCCCTGCGTATCCTCAAGGGGTTCGGGGTTCGCCTGCTGGTCAACGACCCTTACCAGAATCCGGCAGCCATCGAGCTGGGAGCCGAGTACGTGGATCTCGATACCCTGTTCCGCCAATCCGACATCATCAGCCTGCACTGCCCACTGTTCAAAGAGAACTACCACCTGTTGAACAAGGAGGCATTCGCCAAGATGAAGGACGGGGTGATGATCATCAACACCAGCCGGGGCGGCCTGCTCGACTCCAACGCCGCCATCGAGGCGCTCAAGACCTCCCGTATCGGCGCGCTGGGGCTGGATGTCTACGAAGAGGAAGAGGATCTCT
Organism: Aeromonas sp. S11(2024); assembly: GCF_041402345.1. Lineage (NCBI taxonomy): Bacteria > Pseudomonadati > Pseudomonadota > Gammaproteobacteria > Aeromonadales > Aeromonadaceae > Aeromonas > Aeromonas sp. S11(2024). The sequence goes on from NZ_JBGLRC010000011.1 coordinate 77,965, forward strand.
TCTTCTCCGACAAGTCCAACGAGGTGATCACCGATGACGTGTTCCGCCGCCTGTCTGCCTGCCACAACGTGCTGTTCACCGGCCATCAGGCGTTCCTGACCCGCGAGGCACTGCACGCCATCGCCGATACCACCCTCGGCAATATCCGCGCCATCGAGAGCCAGGGCCGCTGCGACAACGAAGTGGAATAAGGGCTCGCCCTCTCTTCGTCACGCGCCGGGTTGTGAGACCCGGCGCCTTCGGGTAGGCTAGCCCCCCTTTTTTATTCAGGAGTCTGGCGCCCATGTTTATCGGATTTGATTACGGCACCTCCAACTGTGCCGTGGCCGTGATGGAACAAGGTAGCCCCAGGCTGCTGAATCTTGGCGCATCCCGCTATCTCCCCTCCACCCTGCATGCCCCTCACCGGGATGCTATCGCCGGTCTGCTGGCCGAAGGGCTGGCCCCCGCCCAGCAGGCGGAGTACCTCAAGCTGCGTGGCCCCGTGGTCACCCGTGCCCAGATGGTTCGCCGCCAGATGCGCGAAGAGGGACTGATCGACGAGCTGAGCTTTGGCGGCGCTGCACTGGAGCGCTATCTGGAAGAGCCGGACGACGGCTACTACATCAAATCGCCGAAATCCTTCCTCGGTGCCTATGGCCTCAAGGCCCCCCAGATCGCCCTGTTTGAAGACATCGTCTGCGCCATGATGCTCCACGTTCGCCAGCAGGCGGAGCAGCAACTCGGCGCCCCGATCCGCCAGGCGGTGATCGGCCGACCGGTCAACTTCCAGGGTCTGGCGGGGGAAGAGAGCAACCAGCAAGCTATCGCCATCCTGACCGAGGCAGCCCGTCTGGCCGGTTTCGAGCAGGTGGAGTTCCTCTACGAGCCGGTGGCCGCCGGGTTTGAATTCGAGGCGCGCCTCACCGAAGACGCCGTGGTGCTGGTGGTGGATATCGGCGGCGGTACCACAGACTGCTCCATGCTGCGGATGGGTCCCAGCTACCGCGATCAGCTGGATCGCAGCGGCGATCTGCTCGGCCACAGCGGCCAGCGGATCGGCGGCAACGACTTCGACATCCGCCTGACGGTGGAGGGGATGATGCCGCTACTCGGCATGCACGAGACCCTCAAGACCGGCAAGCCGCTGCCCCACCCGCTGTTCTGGGATGCGGCCGCCATCAACGACGTCAGCGCCCAGAGCCGCTTCTACAGCCTCGACACCGCCCGCCAGCTGCAGGACCTGCAGCTCGACAGCCAACCCGGCAGCAAGCTGGGTCGTCTGGCCAGCCTGCGGGCCCACAAGCTGAGCCACCAGCTGGTGTGGCGTGCCGAGCAGGGCAAGATCGCCCTCTCGGAGCAGGAACTCAATCGCCAGTCGCTGGCCGAGCTGGAAAAAGGGCTGGAAGCCGAACTGACCCGCGAACAGCTGGCTAACGCATCGACCCTGCTGCTGGAGAAAATTGGCGAGCTGATGGACGAAGCGATTGCCGCCGCCGGTGTGCAGCCGGATCGCATCTTCGTCACCGGTGGTAGCGCCCGCTCGCCGCTGATCGCCAGCTTTATCCGCCAGAAGCTCCCGTCCATCCCGCTTGAGGGTGGCGATGACTTCGGCTCGGTGGCCGCCGGTCTCGCCCGTTATGCCGAGCGGCTGTTCGCCAACTGAGCCCTGAGATAGCGTAAATCGATGGCAACATCACCCGTGTGTTGCCATTAAGCGACAGTCGTGCGGGACAAGGGGCGACAGAAGCGGTCGGTCGTCCCCTCTCCCGCCCTGCTCCCGACTGCCCAAAAAGGGTATTCTTGACGCTCCCCCAACCGGAGCCCCCTCATGCCCAGATTGCCCTTTTTGCTGATCCCCCTGTTACTGCTCGCTGGCTGCAGCTCGACCGCCTTTGTTCAGCAAGATCTGCAACACCACCACTGGGTACTGAGCAAACTGGATGGCGAACCGATCAAGGCCCCCCGCGACAATCCCCCCGATTTCGAGATCGGCGAGCACTTCACCGTCAACGGCATCGCCGGTTGCAACCGCTACTTCGGTCAGGGCCATCTGGAAGATGACAAACTGTGGGTCACCAGTCTGGGCAGTACCGAAATGGCCTGCATGCCACCGCTCGACACTATCGAACAGGCTGTACTGACCACCCTTACCGAGGGTGCGACCCTGCGCGGCACCAGTCAGAACCTGATCCTGCAGGGCAAACAGCACCGTTTGGAATACACCTTGCGCGACTGGGTGTTCTAGCGCTCACAAAGCCGCATCACAAACAGGAACATGTTGTCCGGCTGTGGCACAATATGAGGCAGAGTTCGCAACGGAGGCTGCCTCAGCCATGTCGATGGATCGCCTGTTTGACAAGATCAAACAACTCCCCACTATTCCCAAGCTGCTGCACGAGTTGATGCAGAGCTTTAACGACGAGAATGCCCGCATCGACGAGATTGCGGCCAAGATCGCCATGGATCAGGTGATCAGCGTCAAGGTGCTGCGGATGGCCAACTCGGCCGCCCTGCGCCGGGGCAACGAAGTGACCTCCATCGAACAGGCGGTGATCCGGCTCGGCTTCAACCGGCTGCGCTCCGTGGTGGTCGCCTCCGGCATCATCGGCACCTTCAAGGCCCCGCCCAGCTTCGACAAGAACAAGTTCTGGACCGAGACCTTCCAGGTCGCCACCATCGCCAAGACCCTGGCGCAGGAGGCCAAGGTGATGGATCCCGAGACCGCCTTTACCTGCGCCCTGATCCACAACATCGGCGAGCTGCTTATCCAGAGCACCTTGCCGGAAGAGGCCGAGCTCATCAACATGGCGATCCAGAACGGCAGCAGCCGGGTCGAGGCCCAGCGGGAGATGCTGGGCTACGACTATGCCCAGCTCGGTGCCGAGCTGGCGCGGCGCTGGAACCTCTCCGAGGCCTTCGTCGATGCCATCTCCCAACAGCTTGACCCGCTCTCCCACGATCCGGTCAGCAAGGAGGCGGTGCTGATCCGCCTCGCCGTGTTTATCTCCTTCGCCTGGAACGCGGGCGTGCCTGCCCAGGCCATCATCGCCCGCTTCCCCAAACCGCTCGCCGACCAGTTGGGACTGGATCCCAAGTCGCTGGCAGGCCAGCTCGAAACATTGCATGAACAGGGTAATGCCCTCGCCGATCTTCTGACTCAATAAGCATCATGACCCATCCGTTTCTGTTTCATCCCCAGGTGGCGCCCTGGTTCAAAGAGAGCGCCGACGCACTGCAATTGACCCTCTTTAGCGAGCTGGATGCGCCGATCCGCGAGGTGTGGCTGCGCCACGAGCCGGATAACGAGGAGTACCTGATCCCGATGACGGCGGTCTCCACCCGCGATCGACTGCAGGTGTGGCAGGCGACACTGCCGCTCATCAAGGGACAGGATATCCACCTCTACAGCTTCAAGTGCCTCACCGACGAGGAGCAGTGGTGGCTGCACGGGGCGGGCGTCAGCGCGTCCATGCCGCCACGGGAGCAACATTTTCGCTTCAACAGCCTGCACCAGCCACCGGCCTGGGTGCAGGATCAGGTGTTCTACCAGATCTTCCCCGACCGCTTCTGCAACGGCGATCCGTCGCTGAGCGTCAAGCATCACGAGTACGAATATCGCGGCAAGGCGGTGATCAGCAAGGCGTGGGGCGAGCCGGTCAGTCGCCACGAAGAGGGCCACGGCGCCTGCGAGTTTTATGGCGGCGATCTGGCGGGCATCGATGCCAAGCTGCACTATCTGCAATCTCTCGGGGTGACGGCGCTCTACCTCAACCCCATCTTCGATTCGCCGAGTAACCACAAGTACGACACCCAGGACTACTTCAAGGTGGACGCCCACCTCGGCAGCAACGAGCAGTTCGCCGAGCTGACCCGCAACCTGCACCAGCGCGGCATGAAGATCATCCTCGATGCGGTGGTCAACCACACCTCTACCGAGCATCCCTGGTTCTGCCCGCCACTGGGGGCCCAGAGCAACCCGGACTCCCCGTGGCGCAGCTTCTACACCTTTGACAAAGAAGGGGATTACGTCAGCTGGAAGGGCATTCGCAGCCTGCCCAAGCTCGACTTCTCCTGCGAGAAGGTGCAAGACGCCGTCTATCGGGCCGACGACGCCATCCTCCGTTACTGGATGCGCGCCCCCTACCAGATCGATGGCTGGCGCTTTGACGTCATCCACATGCTGGGCGAGCGCGGCACCGCCGAGGGCAACCGCAGCCATGTACGCGCCATTCGCGGGGCAGTGAAGCAGGAGAACCCGGACGCCTATGTGCTCGGCGAACACTTCTTCGAGGCGAGCCAGTGGCTGCAAGGGGATCAGGAGGATGGCGCCATGAACTACTATGGCTTCGCCCACCCGATCCGCGCCTTCTTGGCTGGCAAGGACATCGCCTACCACCCCATCAAGATCAGCGCCGAAGAGCTGGATCGCTGGCTCAAGCTGGCGCGGGCCCACATCCCGTTCAAGAACCAGCTGGCACAGTTCAACCTGCTGGACAGCCACGATACCGCCCGCTTCCTCCATCTGCTGGGAGAGGACAAACAGCGGATGCAGCTGGCCGCCACCCTGCTGCTCACCTATATCGGCGTGCCCTCCATCTACTACGGCGATGAAGTGGGGCTCTCCGGCGGCAACGATCCGGACTGCCGCCGCTGCTTCCCGTGGGATACCACAGACTGGGATCACGTGCTGCACGACCACTATCGTCGGCTGATCCAGATCCGCCGCCAGCGCCCCTCCCTGCGCCGTGGCGATATCCAGACCCTCTACGCCGGGCCCCACAGCTATGTGTTCGCCCGTACCCTGCAAAGCGATCAGGTGGTAGTGGCCTGCAACCGCCATCCGAGCGAGCCGCGCACCATCAGCCTGCCCCTGTGGCAGACCGCCAGCCCCGCCAGCCGTTTCACCGATGCCTTCAACGGCGAGAAGTTTGAAGTGGTGCAGGGCGAGGTGCAGCTCACCATCCCTGCCAACTCGGCCCGGGTGCTGATCTCCAGCTGAGCGGGCAACTGACGCGCTGAAAAACAAAACCGGAGCCCAAGGCTCCGGTTTTTTATTCCATTCAATCCACCATGACGTCTGGCCCCTTGCCTGCCGCCATCAGTAGTTGATGCTGACGTAGGGCACTTCCGGCACCTGCCAGCGCTGCTTGAGGTAGACGGTGAGCACGAAGAAGAAGTTGGCCAGCAGGTTGGCGAAGCGATAGAGAATGGGATCGAAGGCCACCTCGCTCTCTTCCAGCCTGACCAGCAGCCGCACCACCTTCTTGCTGCCACAGCGGCACAGATGGAGGGTGGGGATGGGCTGCGGCCCCTGCGGCAGCACGAAACCGGTGACGCTGCCGCGACTCGCCTCGTTGTAGTGGTCGTAACGGGCCTTGAGCCACTCAAGATCTGCGTCGAAGATCCCCAGCTTGCCGCGCACCGAGCCGTTGAGGTTGTAGATAAGCCGCTGCAACGCCGCGAGATCCGCCAGCATGGGCTCGGTATCGGCATCCGGTGCAAGGTGCGACAGCACAGCCCCGACCTGACAGCAGAGCTCGTCGGTGGCGATTTCAAAATCACATTTGAACGAGGTTTCGAAGATAAAGGGGTAGCAGAGCTCGCGCTTGTCTCTTGGCTTCTTGGGGTTCATGGGGCAACCGGATTGGAGAAAAGGCCAGTTTGCCAGCCCCGAGAAGGGCTGGCAAACGGCAGCTCATTACTTGCGTTACGCGCTGTGGCTCAGGCGTTCTTACTGGCGGGCTCGGTGGAGGGCTGGAACTGGTTGATCATCCGCAGCGCCTCCAGCATCCGCTGGTTGAAGCTGGTGAAGCGATCGACCTGCGCCGGTTCCTCTTCTCCTCTCGCGGCCAGCACGGCCGGGGTCAGCGCCTGTTGCTGGGATGGTGGCAGCAGGGTATCCGCCTGTTTCTGCACCTGATCCAGCTTGGGCAGGTAGTCGGCAAACGGCTTGATCAGATCCTGCAGGGAGCTGGCCCCCTGATAGGTCTGGCTCAGCTTGACGCTCTGCTTGAGCTTGAGGGAGTAGGAGGCCAGCTGGCTGTCATCCAGTTTCAGCTCGCCCGCCTTGTCCAGCAGATCCTCGAAGTTGCCGGAGAAGAAGTTCCCCGCCAGCTCGTCGATCCCCTTGACCAGCTTGCCGATGGACTCCATCTCGTCACTGTTGAGATCCCCCTCCAGCGAGAAGCTGAAGCTCTGGCTCGATTTGAGGCTGAACTGGCTGCCGCTCTCGCTGCTCTGGGACTTGGTCTGCCAGCTATCGTTGAAGCGCAGCACCACCTTGTCGCCATCCTTGGTCTGGATCTCCAGATAACCCTGCTGGCGACTGGCCATCTCGGCCTGTCCCATGTCGGTCGGAGAGACCTTGCCGAAGAACTCCTTCTCGAACTCCTCGAGCCCTTTCTGGATCAGCTTGTAGCTCTGATCGATACCGGTTTTGATATCGTCGTTGTCAGTCGCCCACTTACCGAGCTGCTTCTTCGCCTCGTCAAAGCCCTTGTCGACCCCCTTGCGGGCCTGCTCCATCATCCCGGTCAGGTCGTCGTCGGATTTGCCATCGGCCCGTGCGGCGCCGAGCCGTCCGGTCACAAACTGCAGCACGTTGTCAGCCACCGACTGGAAGTCGAACAGGGTCTCCGGCGTGATCTCCTCGGGCTCTTTCACCTTCGGCGCCTGATAGCCCTGGCCATTGATCTCCAGCGAGAACTGCAATGCCTGCTGGATCAGCACCTGCGCCCACTTGGGCGGCTTGTGCAAGGAGACCTCCTCCTCGCTCTTGACCTGTTTCTGCTCCGCCTGTTGGGGCGATTTGGGAGAAACACCCACTCCCTTGGGTTGGGCGGCGCCCACGCCTTCGATCTGCATAATGTGTCCTCCCACCATGCCTGTAGATCAGCTATCGGCCTGACTGAACACTTCTTGACCACAAAATGCTGGACAATCTGCGGCTGGCTTTTAAAATCGGGCCCCTTTGGGTGGCCTGTTGCCTTCCCCCGATTTCGACCCGGCCCGGCCGGTGTGCATGTGAGGTATTTATGACCCAATCCCAACAGCCTTCCGCGAACGCTCCGGCGCCTAGAACCGCGGCCGACTATCAGGCCCAACTCGACGAAAAGCGCGCTCGCCTCACCGAGCTGTTTGCCGGCTTCACCCTCCCGGCGCTGGAAGTGCACAGCTCGCCGGCGGAGTACTACCGGATGCGCGCCGAATTTCGCATCTGGCACGAAGGGGATGACCTCTTCCACTGCATGTATGCCCCGGCGACCAAAGAGATCATCAAGATAGACCACTTCCCCACCGCCAGCCGCCTCATCAACCAGTTGATGCCGCTGCTGCTGGAGGGGCTGCGCCCACACCCGGTGCTGCGCCGCAAGCTGTTCCAGATTGACTACCTCTCCACCCAGTCCGGCCAGATCATTGTCAGCCTGCTCTATCACCGCAAGCTGGAGGCCGAATGGCAACAGGCCGCCGAAGCACTGCAGGCCGACCTACGCACCAAGGGGTTCGAGCTGCAGCTGATTGGCCGCGCCCACAAGCAGAAGATCTGTCTGGGGGATGACTTCGTCATCGAACAGCTCAACGTGGCGGGTCGCCAGCTCACCTACAAACAGGTGGAGAACAGCTTCACCCAGCCCAACGCCGCCATCAACGAACAGATGCTGGCCTGGACGCTGGATGTGACCAAGGGGAGCGAAGGGGACCTGCTGGAGCTCTATTGCGGCAACGGCAACTTCTCCATCGCGCTGGCGCAGAACTTCCGCAAGGTGCTGGCCACCGAGATCGCCAAGCCGAGCGTCGACTCCGCCCAGTTCAACATCGCCGCCAACGGCGTCGACAACCTGATCATCCTGCGCATGTCGGCCGAGGAGTTCACCATGGCGATGCGTGGCGAGCGGGAGTTCAACCGCCTCAAGGGGGTCGACCTCAAGAGCTACCAGTGCAACACCATCTTCGTCGACCCGCCCCGCGCCGGTCTCGACGATGCTACCGTCAAGCTGGTGCAGGAGTACGACAACATCCTCTACATCTCCTGCAACCCCGAGACACTGCAGGCCAACATGGCCGTGCTGGGCGAAACCCACGAAATCGCCCGTTTCGCCCTGTTTGACCAGTTCCCCTGGACTCATCACATGGAAGCCGGGGTCTATCTGCGCCGCAAGGCCGGTTGATTCAGGCAGACAGGAAAACAACAACAGGGCCGGATGGCCCTGTTTTGTTATTGGCTGAACACCGGCCTCACTCCAGCCGGAAGTGACCCACGATCTCCCGTAGCCGGTCGTAGGTCTGCTGCATCGCCGCAGAGCTGGCGACCGTCGCTTCGCCATTGTGGGTCAGCTGGCGGATCACTTCAGCGATGGCGCTCATGTTGCGATTGATCTCTTCGGCCACCGCGCTCTGCTGCTCCGCCGCCGTGGCGATATGGCTGATGAGATCGTTGATCTCCACCACTTCTCCGGCCATCAGATCCAGCGACTCGTTGACCCTGGTAGTGTTCTCGGCAGCCCCCTGACAGCTCTGCTTGGTGTTGCCCATGGCATCCACCACAGTTCGGGTGCCCCGCTGCAGACTGGCCAGCATGGTCTGGATCTCCGCCGTGCTCTGCTGGGTACGGGCCGCGAGGGAACGCACCTCGTCTGCCACCACCGCAAAACCGCGCCCCTGTTCACCGGCGCGGGCCGCCTCGATGGCGGCGTTGAGGGCCAGCAGGTTGGTCTGTTCGGCAATGCTGCCGATCACCCCCAGCACAGAGCCAATCTGCTGCACATCCTGTTGCATCGCTTCAATGGATCGAGCAGTGGCTTCCACTTCGTCCACCAGCGCCATCACGCTGGCCATCGCCTGATCCACCACCTGACGGGACTGACTCGCCAGTTGCTGGCTCTGGCCGGTGAGCCGGGCGGTGCTGGCCGCACTCTCGGAGACGGAGACTGCGGTGCGGCTCATCTCGTTGATGGCGGTCACCACCTGCTCGGTCTCGCGCACGTGGTCCGCCAGCAGAGACTGGGCGGCACCGGTCTGGCTGGCCAGCCCTTCTATACCACTGTTGAGCTGGCCGCTCGCCTGCCGCACCTCCCCCATCATCTCCTGCAGCCGCTCGATAAAGCGGTTGATCCCGGCCGAGATCTGGCCCAGATCATCCTTGCTGGTCACCGCCAGCCGGCGGGTGAGATCGCCGCTGCCGCGGGAGAGCTCCAGCACCAGATCCCGCAGCGAGAGGATGGGGCGATAGGCCACATTGAGCGCCAGCATCGCCAGCACCATCACCACGATCGCCACACCGAACAGCGCCATGATGATCTGGCCGTTGAGGGCCCTGGTCATGGCCCGGATGTAGTCAAGATCGATGTAGCCGGTCAGGGTCCAGCTGCTGCCGCGAATATCCAGCTGGTTGGGGCGCGCTTCACTCTCCCCCTGCGGTTTGCTGTCATAGAGGCTGTTGCCCTGACTGTCGGCCAGCGAGAAGTAGCGGCCATCGCCACTCATCTTCTCCAGCAGGCTTTTGAACTCGCTCATGTCGAGGTAGTAGAGATAGGCGGAATCGGCACCGCGCGGCACCAGAATGGTGATGACCGGCTTGCCATCCACCTGTTGCAGCGGGCTGACGGTGATCTGGTTGTTGGCGGCAGGGATCAGCTTGCGCAGGGCATCGACTTTGGCGCTGTCGTTGATGACACCGCTCACGTCGAAGGCCATGTCGCCGATCACCTTGACGATGTTGTGAAAGCCGGTCTCTTGCAGGGTCTTCTTGACGTTGGTCACCCCGAAGTTGAGGTTGGCGGCCAACAGGATTTTCTGATTGATGTCGCTGGCCAGCTTCTCTTTGACCAGGGTGATCTGCTCGGTGATGTTGTGGGTGGCCTGAGTGCGAATGTAACCACTGATGAAGTGATTCACGCTGAGCCCGGCGGTGCCGATGGTGACCAGAATGGCCAGTAGCAGCAAGAGGTAAATCTTGACCTTGAATGGCATGGGTTCCCTCCAGAAGAGAGGGCTGGCAACGCCAACCCTCCCTGCCAATCGTTATTTCTTCTTGGCGTACTTCATGGAGTCCAGAGCCACCGCCAGAATGATGATGCCGCCCTTGATGATGAACTGCCAGTAAGGGCTGACACCGATATAGGTCAAGCCATAGTTGATCAGGGTGAAGATAAGTACGCCGGTAATCACACCCGCGACCGTTCCCACCCCGCCGGCAAACGACACCCCGCCCACCACGCACGCCGCGATGGCATCCAGCTCGTACATGAAGCCGAGGTTGTTGGTGGCGCTACCGATCCGGCCCGCTTCCAGCATTCCGCCGAAAGCGTAGAAGACCCCCGCCAGCGCATAGATCATCACCAGATTGACCGCCACATTGACGCCGGAGACCTTGGCAGCCTCGGGGTTGCCGCCGATGGCGAAGATGTTCTTGCCAAAGCGGGTCTTGTTCCACAGCACCCAGACAAAGACGCTGGCGATGGCTGCATAGAAGGTGAGATAGGAGAGCTTGAATCCTCCTATCCGGATAAAGCCCTGCGCGAAGCTGGAGAAGCGGGGATCAAACCCGGCCACCGGCGAGGCCCCTACCGAGTCAAAGTAGAGGGAGTTGATACCGTAAACGATGATCATGGTGCCCAGGGTGGTAATGAACGGGGTGACGTTCAGGTAGGCCACGATCAGACCGTTGACCAGACCAATCAGCGCCCCCACCACACACACCAGCAGGATCACCGCAGGAATGGGCACCTCCCCCAACGTCGGGAACACCTTGTTGACGTTGGTCAGCGCCTGCAACATGGTTGCCGCGATGAGTGCCGCCAGACCAACCTGACGACCGGCCGAGAGATCCGTCCCCTGGGTGATGATGATGCCCGCCACCCCCAGCGCTATGATGACCCGCACCGAGGACTGGGTCAGGATGTTGCTGAAGTTGGTGAGGCTCAGGAAGGAGGGCTCCTGGATCACGATGACCATGAGCAGCACCAGCAGCACCAGATAGATGGCGTTTTCCTTGAGCGCCTGCATCAGATTGAAATTTTTAGCCGACTCCATAAATGTCTTCCTGTCTCTAGAGGTACAGAGATGCCAGGCGCAGTATCTCGCTCTGGTCAGTTTCTTTGGTATTGACGATCCCGGCGACCCGGCCATTGCTCATCACCATGATGCGGTCGGTGATCCCCAGCAATTCCGGCATCTCTGACGAGATGATGATGATCCCCTTGTCCTTCTTCGCCAGCTCCAGGATGAGCTGGTAGATCTCGAACTTGGCCCCGACGTCGATGCCGCGGGTGGGCTCGTCGAGCATCAGGATCTCCGGCTGGGTCAGCAGCCAGCGACCGATGATCACCTTCTGCTGGTTGCCCCCGGAGAGGGAACCGATCTGGGTCTGCTGGGTCGGCGTCTTGACCCGCATGGAGTCGATCACCCACTGGGTATCGCTCTTCATCTTGTTGTCGCTGAGCAGCCCCATGGAGCCCTTGTAACTGTCCATGTTGGCGATCAGGGAGTTGAAGGCGATATCGAGCCGAGAGTAGATACCGGTGGAGCGGCGCTCTTCCGTCACCAGCGCAAAGCCGTTGCGGATCGCTTCGTGGGCGTTGTGGTTGGCTACCTCTTTGCCGTGCAGCTTGATGCTGCCCTGACTGCGATCGCGAATACCGAACAGGGTCTCGACGATGTCGGTGCGCTTGGCCCCCACCAGTCCGGCGATGCCGAGGATCTCCCCCTTGTGCAGGTTGAAGGTGATGTCCTGAATGGAGGGCTGGTTCTTCGCCGTCAGGTGTTCGATCTCGAGGATCACCTCTTTCGGCTGGTTGGTTTTTTCCGGGAAACGCTGGGTCAGTTCACGGCCGACCATCATCCCGATGATCTGATCCATGGTCATGCCCTTGAGCGGCTGGGTTGCCACCCACTGGCCATCCCGCAATATGGTGATCTCGTCACAGAGCTGGAAGATCTCCTCCATCTTGTGAGAGATGTAGACGATGCCGCACCCCTTATCCTTCAACTTGTTGATGATCTTGAAGAGGTGGTTCACCTCTTTCTCGGTCAGGGAGGAGGTGGGTTCGTCCATGATGACGATCTTGGCATCGTAGGAGAACGCCTTGGCGATCTCGATCATCTGCATCTGGGAGACCGACAGGGTCGCGACCTTCACCTTGGGGTCGATGTCGATATCCAGCTCATCGAAGATGCGCTTGGTGTCGTCATACATCTTGCCGTGGTCGATAAACCACCCCTTGGTGGGGTAGCGGCCGAGCCACATGTTGTCCATCACGGTACGCTGCAGCACCAGGTTGAGCTCCTGATGCACCATGGAGACGCCATTTTCCAGCGCCTCTTTGGAGGAGGTGAAGTTGATCTCCTGCCCCTTGAAGAAGATCTTGCCCTGATCCTTCTCGTAAATGCCGAACAGGCACTTGAGCAGTGTGGATTTTCCCGCTCCGTTCTCGCCCATCAACGCATGCACAGAATGAGGACGGACCCGTAAATTGACATTATCGAGTGCCTTGACGCCGGGAAAGCTCTTACTGACGTCAATCATCTCCAACAGCCATTCTGATTGTTGCTGTGTTGTCATATCAGCCATCACATCTGGTTGAAAAAAGGGCAAGGGGATCTCCCTTGCCCTGAAGGAGGGAATTACTCGAATTGGGACAGGTTGTCTTTATCCACACCGACGTAGGCAACACGTACTACCTTGTCGACGATATTCCACTTGGTGCCTTCACCGGCCGGTTTGCCTTCAGCCAGGTTCTTGGTCAGCTCGAAGGTGGCTTTGGCCTGGTTGGCCGCATCGTTCAGCACGGTACCCGCCATGGCACCGCTCTTGACCATGGCCAGCGCTTCCGGCAACGCATCGACGCCGAATACCGGAATGGCAGTCTTGCCCTGGGCTTTCAGTGACTCGACTGCACCCATTGCCATACCGTCGTTGTTGGCGATGACCACTTCGATCTTGTTGGCGTTGGGGCCGGAGATCCAGGCGTCCATCTTGTCTTTCGCCATGGCGGTATCCCACATACCGGTATCCATGTGCAGTTGTTCAGTCTTGACGCCGCCATCGTTCAGGGTCTTGACCACGTAAGAGGTGCGCGCTTCGGCATCCGGGTGACCCGGCTCCCCTTTCAGCAGCACGAACTGGATCACGCCATCCTTGTTCAGATCCCACTCCGGATGGGCTTTCCAGTGTTTGGCAATCAGCTGACCCTGGATGATCCCTGACTCCTTGGAGTCGGTCCCCACGTAGTAGGCCTTGTCGTAGCTAGCCAGATCGGTAGCGCTCGGCTCCTTGTTGTAGAAGACCACCGGGATATCTTCGCCACGGGCTTTCTCAATCACCACCGGTGCCGCAGCCGGGTCAACCAGGTTAATGGCCAGCGCCTTCACCCCTTTGGCCAGCAGCACGTCGATCTGGTCGTTCTGTTTGGACTGGTCATTCTGGGAGTCGTTCATCAGCAGCTCCACCCCCGGAGTGGCTGCCGCCTCCTTCTCGATGGCCTTGCGCACGACCGCCATGAAGTTGTCGTCATATTTGTAGACGGTTACCCCGATACGGGTGTCAGCCTGGGCATTGGCTCCAGCCATCATGCCCATCAGCAGGGCGGCAACTGTGGTCAGTTTTTTCATTATGTGTGCTCCGATGTGTCTATCTGTGTTGTAGGGTGGCGAGCAATTGAGCAAGCGCCAATCAATGTAATCAGTTTGTTGTCATTTCTTCTGTGATCATGACGACAAAATGAAAACGCTTACACTCTGTTACATTGAAACTTTATATTTATTTTTCAAATACATATAAATAAAAATCAGATTTGAGACTCAATCTTTCCCACAGCATTGAGGCTAGTCGTTACTGGTCTGTTGTCAAAATGGCGCACTGGCTAGACAGTCGCTTCAATAGCTGGCTTAGCGGAGAGTGCAGCCCCAACGGTAACGACGCTCGAGCAGTTGATACTCGGGACGCACGCTCTGGCTCCAGGAGTCATCCCCGCCCACCCCCATATGGGCGCCATCGAGACAGACCCACAGCCCCTCTTCGGCCACCAGATCGCTCTGGTGACGAGCAGCGGCCAGCTGTTGCTGACTGAAGCGGCTGGCACTGAAATGGAAGGTGCCGCTCACCGTCGTGCTGCCCAGCTGCAGCTGACGGGTATCGCAGCGCAAGCCGTTGTCACTCGGGAAAATGTAAGGGGTATGCATCGCCTCCAGCGGCAGGCTCCAGCGCCCCAGATCGGCGCCCAGCAGGCGATCCGGATAGTTCTCGTGCGGCCCACGCCCCAGCCATTCGGCTCGCGCTGGCACCTTGGCCAGATGAAGCAGCAGGCCGATCCGCGGCAGCGACGGCAGCACCTGTGCCAGCTCGGTCTCTATCTCGAGGCTCATGGCGCCATCGTCGGTAAAGTGATGATGCCAGTGACTCACCAGCAGCAGCTCATCACGGTGGAAGTAGCCATGACTGACCCGGATATCCCCTCCGGCGACCGCGATCCCCAGACAGCGGTGCTGCCACTGACCGAGGCCACAGCCCTGCCAGCGAGCAATCCAGGAGTTGGGGTCGGCGTGATCCGCTTCGCTGGTGCCGATGTCGTTGTCGAGCGGCGCGCGGTAGAAGTGATCCATGATCGGCGCCAGCAGCTGCTCCTGCCCCGATTTTTGCCAACTGGTGATACGACCGCTCAGCTTGTCGAGCCACCACTGGCTGTTTGCGGCAGTGACCAACCAGCCATCCGGCTGCTCGCTCAGGGTAGCGGCAGCGACCGGCGCTGGCAGGGCAAGGGGGGTCGGCAGGGTGAACTGCTGACGGGCGACCTTGTGATCCGCCTGCGACCAGAGGGTGGCCTGGGGCTGAACGATGGCCAGATCGAGCCAGGCCAGTGAGCCTGCCGCAAAGGCGGGCAGTGTCCCGCTCAGGGTCAACTCGATCACCCCTTGCGGCTCCAGCATGAGGAAAACCTCCCCCTGCAGCTGCACATGGCCGTTCTCGCACAACTGCCAGCAAAGCTGATCGTTGTCGGTGGAGCGGAACAGGTATTCACTCTCGATCCGTACCCGCAGCGGGGTATGTTCAAGCAGGGTAAAGCGGAACGGTTGCTGGGCCCGCTTTGCCTCGAACAGCGTGGGATGGGGAGTGCGATCCGGGAACAGCAGGCCGTTGCAGCAGAACTGGCGATCATTTTGCACATCACCAAAGTCGCCGCCATAGCCCCAGTAGTGGCGACCATCGGCGGTGTATTTGTCGAGCCCCTGATCGACCCAATCCCAGACAAACCCGCCTTGCAGGCGTGGATGATCGCGAAACACCTGCCAATAGTGGGCGTAGCCCCCGAGACTGTTGCCCATGGCGTGGGCATATTCGCAGAGGATCAGCGGCCGGTGCTCGCCGGGCAGGCCGATCCACTTGGCCAGCGCCCACTTGGGCACCGCAGGAAAGGGTTGATCCTGATGGGTTCTGGCATACATGGGACAGATAATGTCGGTCGCCGGGGTATCGGCCCCGCCCCCCTCGTACTGCACCGGACGGCTCGGGTCACTGCGCTTGATCCAGCCATACATGGCATCGTGGGCTGGGCCGTAACCCGACTCGTTGCCGAGCGACCAGATGATGATCGAGGGGTGGTTGAAATCCCGCGCCACCATGCGGGTGGCCCGCTCCAGAAAGGCGTTGCTCCAGGCGGGATCCCGCGCCAGCCGCCCCATGGGGGTCATGCCGTGGGTCTCCAGATTCGCCTCGTCCACCACATAGAGACCGAGCCGGTCGCAGAGGCGATAGAAGTCGGAGTGGTTGGGATAGTGGGAGCAGCGCACCGCATTGAAGTTGTGGCGCTTCATCAGCAGCAGATCCCGCTCCATGGTGGCGCGATCGATGGCATAACCCTTGGCGGGGTGATGCTCGTGACGGTTGGCACCGCGAATAAGCAGCGGCTGACCGTTGACCCGCAGCAGGCCACCACGGATCTCCACCACCCGAAAGCCCACATCGCACGCCTCGCTCTCGATGGCCTGGCCCTGCTCGTCCAGCAGGGTCAGGGTCAGGCGATAGAGATGGGGCGTCTCGGCGCTCCACTTGCGCGGCGCAGCCACGTCGAGCCACAGCTCGGCACGATCGTCATACGCCCCTTTCTCATCAATGGCTTGGGTACCGATCGGCTGGCGCAGGGTCGCGACCCGCTCGCCACCTTCATAGAGATTGGCCTCCACCGACAGACCGGCCGCATTGGCCACCTGCAGGGCAATCTTGAGACGGCCATCCCGATAGCAGGCATCCAGCTCGGGGGTCACCCGCATATCCATCAGATGGCGGATCGGTTTGTGCAGCAGGCTGACGGAGCGGAAAATCCCCGACAGCCACCACATATCCTGATCTTCCAGATAGGAGCCATCAGACCAGCGCAGTACCAGCACCGCCAGCCTGTTGCGACCGCTCTGCAGATAAGGAGTCAGATCGAATTCGGCGGGCAGGCGGCTGTCCTGGGAGTAACCGACCCAGCGACCGTTGCAGAAGAGGTGGAAGGCGCTGCTCACCCCGTCAAAGATGATCCGGCTCTGGCCGCTTGCCAGCCAGTCGGCGGGCAATTCGAACTCGCGGGAGTAGCAACCGGTGGGGTTCTCTGCCGGCACCCGGGGCGGATCGCAGGGAAAGGGGTACTTGATATTGGTGTAGATGGGGCCATCGGTGAGCGGCCGCGCAGCTGGATAGGCGGCATCCAGCTGCCAGTTGCCCGGCACTGTAATGGGGCAAGCATCCACCAGATCCTGCACCAGCCAGCTCTCGGGCACCAATTCGGGAGCGGCAAAGAAGGAGAAGCGCCACTCGCCATCGAGCAAGAGACGGGAGGAAGAGGCCAGATCACCCCTGGCATCCGCTTCGCTGCGCCAGCTGAACATGGGGGTATGGGCTGCCAGCCGGTTTACCGACGTAATAGCCTGAGTCTGCCAATCCTGACGCGCCACTATCTCCCTGAGCATTCACTCTCTCCCTGCTGATTGGAAAACGTATTCAGTCTAGAGAAGTATGACGCAGGGAACGGCGATCTCGCTCACACAGATGTAAACGATTACACTAATTTTGTTAAGTAAAGCGGAGTAAAAATGATTAAAAATAGGTAAAACAATAACTGTGCAAGAAAAGGCCCCAAACAGGGCCGTAAAAGGGGGCTATCCGGCCCGAACCGGTGCCACCGAGTGGCGATTGATCAGGGTGGGGGTATAAATCCTGCTCTGGGTCGCGTCACTCTCCCCCGCCGCCAGCTGAATGGCCAGCTTGGCCGCCTGGGCCGCCATCAGCTCGATGGGATAGCGCATGGTGGAGAGCTTGGGGCGCAAATATCTGGCATAGATGATGTCATCGAAGCCCACCACCGAAACCTCCTCCGGCACTCGCAGGCCGTTGTCGGCCAGCACTGAGATGGCGCCCGCCGCCATGGCATCGTTATAGGCAACCACGGCGGTCACCTTGAGCCCCTTGGCCAACAGGTTGAGCATGGCGCGCTCGCCCCCCTCCTCGTTCGGGGTGCCACTCTCGATAAGCTCGGGATCGGCTGCCAGACCAGCCTCCATCAGCCCATCCTGATACCCCTGCAGACGCAAGGTGGCATCCTCGATGGCGTGATCAGAGCTGATAAAGGCGATATGGCGGTGGCCCAGTTCGATCAAGTGGCGAGTCGCGGTAGCCGCCCCCAGCCGGTTGTTGAGGGCGATGCAGCGCCCCTTGAGGGCAGGAATATCACGGTTGATCAGCACCATACCGGGCACCCGCATGGCGTAATCGTAAAGTTCCTCGTCGCTCAGCGCCTTGCTGTGCACCACCAGCGCCTCGCAGCGCTTGCCGATCAGCAGCTCGATCGCTTCACGCTCCTGACGCGCCTTGTGAAAACCGTTACCCATCAGCAGGTGAAGGTTCTGCTCGACGGCCACGCCGGAGACCCCCTTCACCAGTGCACCGAAGAAGGGATCGGCTACATCACCGACCACCACCCCCATGGTGTCGCAAGTCTGGCTCACCAGTGCCCGCGCGTTGGCGTTGGGGGTGTAGCCCAGTTCGGCCATGGCCTTCTGCACCACTTCGCGAGACGCGGCGCTGGCCTTGGGGGAGTTGTTCATCACCCGTGAAACCGTTGCCACCGACACATTGGCCAAACGGGCGACATCCTTGATGGTGCTCATGCTGTTTTCACTTCTTTCACTGTGCAATAGAGCGCCATTATACCCAGCAAACCCATTGAAAACAGGGGTGAAACGTATATCTGCCGTCAGGATGACCATAAAAACAGTGTAATCGTTTACACTGTTTTGCAAGCAAGCTCACAGTTTGGTCGCCACACCCTCGGCTAGACTGCTTCCAGACACTTTTCAGTGGAGAGCAAGATGAACGTTCTGGTCACCGGCGGTTGCGGATATATCGGCAGCCACACCTGTCTGGCCCTGCAAGCGGCAGGCATGAATCCCGTGGTGGTCGACAACCTCTGCAACAGCAAGCGCAGCGTATTGACTCGAGTCGCGGCTATCAGCGGCCAGCAACCCCTGTTCTATCAAGGGGATATTCGCGATGCCGCCCTGCTGGACCGGATCTTCGCCGAACAGCAGATCGATGCGGTGATCCACTTTGCCGCCCTCAAGGCGGTCGGTGAGTCGACTCGCATTCCACTGGATTACTACGAGAACAACCTCGGCGGCACCCTCACTCTGCTGCAGGCGATGAAACGGGCCGGGGTGAACAATCTGGTGTTCAGCTCCTCGGCCACCGTCTACGGCGATCCCGCCAGCCTGCCGATCCGTGAGGATTTCCCGCGCAGCGCCACCAACCCCTACGGTCGCTCCAAGCTGATCATCGAGGAGATCCTCGAAGATCTGCAACTGGCCGAACCCCACTGGAGCATGACCCTGCTGCGCTACTTCAACCCGGTCGGCGCCCACGACTCGGGCACTATGGGAGAAGATCCCCAAGGCATTCCCAACAATCTGATGCCCTATATCACCCAGGTCGCCATTGGCCGTCGCGACTGCCTGTCTGTCTTTGGAAACGATTACCCCACCCCGGACGGCACCGGTGTGCGCGACTACATCCACGTGATGGATCTCGCCGAAGGGCACGTCAAGGCACTGCAACACTGCGCCGGCAAGGGTGGCATGCACACCTACAACCTGGGCACCGGCCAGGGCCAGAGCGTGTTGCAGCTGGTCGCCGCTTTCTCCGCCGCCTGTGGCAAGCAGTTGCCATTTCGCATCGAACCGCGCCGCCTGGGCGACATCGCCGCCTGCTGGGCTGATCCGGCCAAGGCCGAGCGCGAGCTGGGCTGGCGGGCGACCCGCAACATCGACGCCATGTGCGCCGACAGCTGGCGCTGGCAATCCGCCAATCCGAACGGTTACGAGGAGTAGGCCTGCCTGCTCCCTGTTAATAGACGACCCTATTTTTCAATACCTTATTCAGGAGAGATGATGTTCAACCCCGTCGATCATCCCCATCGCCGCTTCAACCCGCTGACCGGCCAGTATGTGCTGGTATCCCCCCATCGGGCCAAACGCCCCTGGCAGGGACAGGTGGAGAAGGTGAGTCAGACCCCCAAACAGGCCCACGATCCCGACTGCTTCCTCTGCGCGGGCAACACCCGGGTCACTGGCGACATCAACCCCGACTATCAGGGCACCTTCGTCTTTACCAACGACTTCGCCGCTCTGATGCAGGATACTCCGGCCGCCGATAGCGCCAGCGATCCCCTGCTGAAGCTGGAAGCCGCCCGCGGCACCAGCCGGGTCATCTGCTTCTCGCCGGATCACGGCAAGACCCTGCCCGAGCTGCCGCTGCCCGCCATCGAAGGGGTGATCACCACCTGGATGGATCAGGTCGCCGAGCTGTCGGCCCAGTGGCAGTGGGTGCAGGTCTTTGAAAACAAAGGGGCCGTCATGGGCTGCTCCAACCCGCATCCCCACGGCCAGATCTGGGGCAGCGACTTCCTGCCCAACGAGATCGCCCGCGAAGAGCAGCACCAGCGCGACTGGCTGGCAGAGCATGGCCGCCCCATGCTGCTGGAGTATGTAGAGCGGGAGCTGGCGGATCGCTCACGCATCGTGGTGGAGACCGAGCACTGGCTCGCAGTGGTCCCCTTCTGGGCCGCCTGGCCGTTCGAAACCCTGCTGCTGCCCAAGGCGCACGTCCCCTCCATGCTCAACCTGACCAAGACCCAGCAACAGGATCTGGCAGTGGCGCTCAAGGAGCTCACCAGCCGCTACGACAACCTGTTCGAGTGCAGCTTCCCCTACTCCATGGGCTGGCACTTTGCACCGCCCAAATCGGATTGCCCCGAGGCGTGGCAACTGCACGCCCACTTCTATCCGCCACTGCTGCGCTCCGCCACCGTGCGCAAATTCATGGTCGGCTTCGAGATGCTGGCCGAAACCCAGCGCGACCTTACCCCCGAGCAGGCTGCCGAGCGGCTGCGTGCCCTGAGCCCCGTTCACTACACCCAGACCAGCCACACCAATGAGGAGGCCCTATGACCCCCAGCCAACGCGTCAGCACCGTTTTTGCCGAGCAATTTGCCAAAGCGCCCGATCTGCTGGTGCGCGCCCCCGGCCGCGTCAACCTCATAGGTGAACATACCGACTACAACGACGGCTTCGTGCTGCCCTGCGCCATCGACTACGAGACCTGCGTCGCCATCGGCCTGCGCGATGACCGGCAAGTGCAGGTGATCGCCGCCGACTACGACAACCAGCGCGACCAGTTCGACCTCGACCAGCCCATTGAACACCACCCCAGCCAGCGCTGGAGCGACTACATCCGCGGCGTGGTGAAGTATCTGCAAGAGCGCGGTTATGCCCTGCGCGGCCTCGATCTGGTGGTCTCCGGCAACGTGCCGCAGGGGGCGGGGCTCTCCTCCTCCGCCTCGCTGGAAGTAGCCATCGGTCAGGCCTTCAAAGAGGCGCTGGGGCTCGACATCAGCCAGGCCGAGATAGCCCTCAACGGCCAGCAGGCGGAGAACAAGTTCGTCGGCTGCAACTGCGGCATCATGGATCAGATGATATCCGCCAGCGGCAAAACCGATCATGCCCTGCTGCTCGACTGCCGCTCGCTGGAGACTCGCCTCATCCCCATGCCCAGCGATCTGGCGGTGCTGATCGTCAACTCCAACGTGCGTCGCGGTCTGGTGGACAGCGAATACAACACCCGCCGCCAGCAGTGCGAGGCAGCAGCCCGTCACTACGGGGTCAAGGCGCTGCGCGACCTCGACCTGACCGGACTGGAAGCGGGCAAGGCCGGGCTGGATGAGGCCTGCTACCGCCGTGCCCGCCACATCGTCGGTGAAAACGCCCGCACCCTGGCGGCGGCCGATGCACTGGCAAGCCACGATCTGACCCGCCTCGGCGAGCTGATGGCCCAGTCGCACGCCGCCATGCGCGATGACTTCGAGATCACAGTGCCCGCCATCGACGGGCTGGTGGAGATCATCAAGGCTAAAATCGGCACCGATGGCGGCGTGCGGATGACTGGCGGCGGCTTCGGCGGCTGCGTGGTCGCCCTGCTGCGCCCGGAGAAAGTGGCCGAGGTGATTGCCGCCGTCGAGGCGGAGTATCCGGCCATCTCGGGCCTCAAGGCCGACTGCTACGTCTGCCGCGCCAGCGCCGGTGCAGGCAAGCTATGAGCAGCGCCATGACCCCGTTCGAGCTGGAAAATGAAGAGGGGCTGCGCCTGCGCGGCCTCGACTTCGGCGCCACCCTCACCTCCCTCACCCTGCCGGTGGCGGGCAAACGGCGTGAAGTGCTGCTGGGCTGTGCCGACGACGCCTATCCCACCCAGCAGGTGTGGCTGGGTGCGGTGGCAGGACGCTTTGCCAACCGCATCGGCGGTGCCGAGCTGGTGCGTGATGGACAGCACTGGCCGCTGGATGCCAATCAGGCACCCAACTGCCTGCATGGCGGGCAGGCGGGCTTTCATCGCCAGCGGTGGCAAATCAAGGAGCTGGAAGCGGATCGGGTCAAGCTGGCGCTGCTCTCCCGAGCGGGGGAGCAAGGCTTTCCCGGCAATCTGCGGGTAACCTTGGAGTATCGGCTGGAGCAGAGCGATCTGGTGGTGGATTTTATCGCCAGCACGGATGCCGCTACGCCGGTCAGCCTCACCAGCCATGCCTACTTCAATCTCGATGACAACCCCGACGGCGGCGATGTGCGTGACCACCTCATCAGCATCAATGCCGACCACTTCCTGCCGACCGACCCGAGCGGTTTGCCGATCGCCATCACCCCGGTGGAGGGGCCGTTCGATCTGCGCCAAGAGCGCCTTGTCGGGCTGGATTGGCTGAGCCATCCCCAGCAGCAACAGGCCAAGGGATACGACCACGCCTTTGTGCTCAACGGCCCCACATCAGAATGGGCTGCTCGGATAGTCTCTGGCGACAAGCAGCTGGCGATGGAGGTCTATACCAACCAGCCCTCGCTACAGTTCTACACCGGCAACTGGCTGGCCAATACCCCGAACCGCAGCGGCCTGACGCACCGGGATCACGACGGCTTCTGTCTTGAGGCGCAACAGCTGCCGGACAGCCCCAATCGCCCCGAGCTGGGCAACCCCTGGCTGCTGCCGGGCGGGCGTTATCACCACCAAACCCGCTACCGTTTTATCCGCGACTGACTTAAAGGTTTCATGATTTTTACATAGCCTCGGCAGTCACTATCGAGCAAGATAAGCCGCCCCGAGACCCTCCCGGGGCGTTTTTACATCAACGAAGTTAAGGATTGTTTGTTCGATGACTGACACCTATAGCCTGCTGGTCGCCTTTATTCTGGGCGTCGTCGAGGGACTGACCGAGTTCCTCCCCGTCTCCTCCACCGGCCACATGATTATCGTCGGCCATCTGCTGGGCTTTGAAGGGCCCAAGGCTGCCACTTTCGAAGTGGTGATCCAGCTTGGCTCCATCCTCGCCGTCGTAGCCGTCTTCTGGCGCCGCCTGTTTGGCCTGATTGGCATCCACTTCGGCCAGAAGCCGTCCCGGGATCACGCCACCCTGTCGCTGGTGCATGTCATCCTCGGCATGATGCCCGCCATCGTGGTCGGTCTGGCCATCCACAGCTGGATCAAGGCCAACCTGTTTGGCCCACAAACCGTCATGTACGCGCTGGTCGCGGGGGGCATCCTGCTGATCATCGCCGAGAAGTTCCGCCCGGCCGTCACAGCTGAAACCCTGGATGACATCAGTTACAAGCAGGCGTTCGGCATCGGTCTGTTCCAGTGTCTGGCCCTGTGGCCCGGCTTCTCCCGCTCCGGCGCCACCATCAGTGGTGGCATGCTGATGGGGATCAGCCGTCACGCCGCCGCCGAGTTCTCTTTCATCATGGCGGTGCCCATGATGGTGGCGGCCAGCGGGCTTGATCTCTACAAGAGCCGCGATTTTCTCTCGATGGCCGACTTCCCGATGTTTGCCGTGGGCTTTATCACCGCTTTCGTGGTAGCGATGTTTGCGATAAAGACCTTCCTGACATTGATCCGCCGCATCGACTTTATCCCGTTCGCCATCTACCGCTTTATCGTGGCATTCGCCGTCTATCTGGTGTTTGTCGCCTGACCGGCAACCAGCAACCAAATGAGAAAAGGGACCAACTTGGTCCCTTTTTCTATGGCGTCATGGTGCTCAATAGAGGTGCTGGCTGATGCCATTCAGCAGCCGCGACAACCCCTTGGTGAACTGCACCGGCGCATCCTGCACCGTGTAGCAGAGGCAGCCATCCGGCGTATGCGGGCTGTGGGAGTGGCTGGCATCACGCCAGATGAAATCCCCCGCCTTGTAAAGGGTATCGCCATCCTGAATATTGCCCGCCAGCAGCAGGGTCAGCTCATAGCCCTGATGGGTGTGCTCGGGGATGCGACCGCCCGCTTCGATATGGAGCAAGCTGGCGCGCGCCCCCATCTCGTCCAGCGGCAGACTCTGCTGACGAATGGCCCCGATATGACGCCACTTGGGCGAACGGTAGCGGGCCAGCACCCGTGGCAAACGGTAGGCCTGACCGGCTACCTCCAGCTCGCCGGGCTGCGCTCGGGGCTGGTCGTGTGTTGGCTCGGAGAGGGGCTCTGTCAGCGGCTGCGCCAGAATATCCGCCAGCATGGCGTCGAATCCGGCGTCCAGTCCCACTTCATCGCGGGAGGCCAGCTCGGGCTCTGCTGGCGAAGCAAGATATTGCTGCGCCAGCTCCTCTTCGAATGTCTTCAGTCGGGCAGCACAATCGGGGCAGAGTTCACAGTGAGCGGAGAGCCCCACCGCCAGCGGCAGAGGGAGCTCGTCGGCGGCGAAGGCACGCAGCATAGGGTCGGTCGGATGGGCTTTAATCATGGCCTTGCTCCACTTGCTCTTTCAGTTTCTGTAACGCCAACCGGAGGCGGGACTTGATGGTACCGAGCGGCACGCCGAGTCGCTCCGCCAACTCCTGCTGGGAGAACTCCTGCAGATAGATGCCACGCACCACCTGCTGTTGCGGCTCCGGCAGGGTGCCCAGATAGTGGGCCATCTGACGGGTCAGCACCGCATCCTCACCGCCGCTCAGATGCTCCTCTTCGGCCTGAAACTCCAGCACGGGCCACAGCTCCTCGGCACAGAGATCCTCCTTGCTGGCGCGACGACGGCGCAGCATGTCGAAGCACTGGTTGCGCATCACGGTATAGATCCAGGTGGTCGGCGCCCCCTTCTCGGGGTGGTAGAGGCGTGCCTTCTGCCACACCAGCAGCATGGTCTCCTGCACCAGCTCCATGGCGTTGGCCTCGCTGCCGAGGTGGCGCAAGCCGTAGCTGCGAATGCGCGGCGCAAAGTGTTGGAACAGGCGGGCAAAAGCAGCCTTGTCGGCCTGCTCTGCCACCCTGATCAGCAGAGATTTGAGGTCGCCATCCGGGTTATCCATCACGGGCGAAGTCCTGCGTATGGTCGAGTGTGGTTGGCCAGTATATGCCATTGCGCCATCCCTTTGGTGTGCTGTCGAACATGCTGTGGTGATGACTTGTACGGCGCTGCGGCAGTGGCGGATCAGCGGGTCAGAAAAAATCAGTGGCTGGCCACCAGCACCCCCTTGAGCAGGGCGATGGCGGGCTGATTGTCGGCGGCAGCTAGCAGCAACTGCTTCTGCTCGGGGGGGATCGGCAGCACCTCCAGCCAGCGCTGGGCCACCCAGTTGCCATCGTCCCAGCGGGGGGCGGGATAGAGGGCGGCATAGTCGGGATAGTCGGCAAACACCTCCCGCAGCGCATCAACCAGCGGTTGCTGATCGGGATGGAGCCGGCGGGGCGGCCAGGCCGTCAGCGGCGTCACCTCGCCGATACGCAGGCCATCCTGCTCCTGCCACAGATCCTCTATCTGCACCCGCTCCATCCCCTGCACCGTGATCCCCAGCATGCCGTCCGGCAGCCGGTCGAAATCGATGATGGTGACCCGGGTGGCGATGGGCAGCATGTTGCGCAGGGCGTCGGGCTGGCGAGGGTCCACCATGCAGAGGGCAAAGCCGGACTCCCCCGCCTCGGCAATCATCCGCTGGTATCTCGGTTCGAAGATCCGCAGCGGCATGACGCCGCCGGGCAGCAGGTGGGCAGATAGGGGAAACAGCGCCAGTCGCATCGCAAACTCCTCGGTTGGGAACCTCTGTTGATACGCCGGGCCAGTGGGAGGAGATCATTCCCGTCAGCGGAAAGGAAAAACCCTTAACAATCAGGGGAAAATAGCCTAGACAAGCCGCTTCGATATGCAGTAGAAATGGATAAGCACCGTAATTTCCGCCCAATATTCTGGAATATGGCGCCAAACGCAGTGAAATATCCGCCCGACAGCGAGCGGCGGGTCATCCCTATAGTTTTCTCGGGCCGATGCGGGTAAAATTCACGCCCTTATATATCAGTCATTTTTCGACGCGCAACCTTGGTGGTCAGTTATGAAAGAGCATATTCATCATCTACTTGAACAAACGGTAGCCAATCTCAAGTCAGCAGGCGTCCTGCCGGCGGACCTGGAAGCCCGCGTGCAAGTAGACCGATGCAAGGAAAAAGCTCACGGCGACCTGGCTACCAACCTGGCCATGCTGCTGGCCAAACCGGCCCGCAAGAATCCCCGTGAGCTGGCGGCGGCCATCATCGAGCACCTGCCCGCCTCCGACCTGATCGCCAAGGTCGAGATCGCCGGTCCCGGCTTCATCAACTTCTTCTTCGACCAGCGCTGGCTGGCCGGTCAGGTCGAGGCCATGGTGACCTCTGCCAATGCCAACGTACGGTTGCCCGCTCCACAAACCGTGGTGGTGGACTACTCCGCCCCCAACGTGGCCAAAGAGATGGCGGTGCACCACATCCGCTCCACCGTACTCGGTGACGTAGCTGCGCGCGCGCTGGAATTCCTCGGCCACAAAGTGATCCGTGCCAACCACATCGGCGACTGGGGCACCCAGTTCGGCATGCTGATCGCCTATCTGGAGAAGATGTCCAACGAACACGCCAGTGACATGGCGCTCAAGGATCTGGAAGCCTTCTACACCCAGGCCAAGCGTTGCTACGACGAAGACGAAGCCTTCGCCGAGCGCGCCCGTAATTACGTGGTCAAGCTGCAGGGCGGCGATGAGTACTGCCGTACCATGTGGAAGAAGCTGGTCGACATGACCATGGAACAGAACCAGATCAACTACGACCGCCTGAATGTCTCCCTGACCAACAAGGACATCATGGGCGAGTCCATGTACAACGACATGCTGCCGGAGATCGTTGCAGACCTGAAAGCCAAGGGGCTGGCGGTCGAGAGCGAAGGCGCCACCGTTGTCTTCCTGGACGAGTTCAAGAACAAGGATGGCGAGGCCATGGGCGTCATCATCCAGAAGAGCGATGGCGGTTTCCTCTACACCACCACCGACATCGCCTGTGCCAAATACCGTTATGAAACCCTGGGCGCCGACCGTGTCATGTACTTCATCGACTCCCGTCAGCACCAGCACCTGATGCAGGCCTGGACCATCACCCGCAAGGCGGGCTATGTGCCGGAATCCGTCCCCCTCGAGCACCACGCCTTCGGTATGATGCTGGGCAAGGATGGTCGTCCCTACAAGACCCGCTCCGGTGGTACCGTCAAGCTGGTTGACCTGCTGAACGAAGCAGAAGAGCGCGCCGCTGCGCTGCTGGAGAGCCGCAACAGCGACCTCTCTGCTGAAGAGAAGGCCAATGTGGTCAACGCCATCGCCATGGGCGCGGTCAAGTATGCGGATCTCTCCAAGAACCGTACTACCGACTACATCTTCGACTGGGATCTGATGCTGTCGTTTGAAGGCAACACTGCCCCTTACCTGCAGTACGCCTACACCCGTATCCAGTCCATCTTCCGCAAGGCCAACATCGATGCCGAGACGCTGACCGGCAACGTGACCCTGAACGAAGAGGCCGAAGAGGTGCTGGCCCAGAAGCTGATCCAGTTCTCCGACGCGGTCAACGGCGTGGCCGACAAAGGCATGCCACACCTGCTCTGTACCTACCTGTACGAGTTGTCAGGCAACTTCATGACCTTCTATGAAGCCTGCCCGATCAACAAGGATGGCGTGGACGAGGCGACCCGTCAGAGCCGTCTGCTGCTGTGCGCCGCCACCGCCAAGGTGCTGAAACTGGGCCTCGGCGTACTGGGCATCCATACCCTGGAGCGCATGTAATAGATGGCAACCCGGGATTATGTCGGCAGCCGCCCGCGACGTCGGGCGGGTGGCCGCAATACCAAGAAAGCGGCCCCTCGCCGCTTTCCTGTTATTCCAGTGCTGCTGGTCGTGGCACTGCTGGCAGGCTTTGGTGGCTTCCTTTACATGATCAATGGCAAGGGCAACGATGCCCCCACCATCGAGGAGCAGGTAAAAGCCAACAAGCCAAAAGCGCAGAATAACGGGCTGCCTCAGGAGAAGTGGAGCTACATCGAACGGCTTGAGAACAAGCAGGTCGATATCATAGAGCCGCCGACCCAGCCGGGTGTGCTGCCGCCACCACCGGCAGATACCATGACCCTGCAACCGGAAAAACTGCCGCAGCCGGTGCCGACCGACATTCCCCAACCGGGAACGCCCATCGGCCAGCCCAAGCCCTATCAGCCCAATCCGGCGACCACCCCTTCCACCTCCGGAGCACCGGTTGCCAGCGCGCAAGAGCAGGTGATCGACCGCAAGGCAGAACGGGAACGGATGGAGCGGGAGATCCGTGCCGAGCTGGAACGGGAGCGGGCCGAAGCGGCCAAGGCCAAAGCGGCCACTCCGCCAGCCCAGACCGCAGCCGCCGACAGCGGTCGCTACATGATGCAGTGCGCCGCCCTGCGCTCGCAGGATTCCGCAGAGTCGCTCAAGGCGCGTATCGCCTTCACCGCCGGGCTCTCCTCCAGCCTGCAGGTGATCAATGGCGCCAACGGCACCGTCTACAAGGTGATGGTCGGCCCCTTCAACGGCAAGGCGGCCGCCGACGCGGCCAACAGCAAGCTGCAGAGCTCCGGCATCAGCGGCTGTATTCCCAAAAAGGGTTAGCATACTGTCACCAGCAGGAGAACCAGAGCATGACAAATTCGAAACAGCCACCAAATGGCCTTCCGGTTTACCGCTTAATTACTGGGCCTGATGACGCGACATTTTGTTTTCGTGTCAGCGAGGCACTAGCTCAAGGCTACACGCTGTATGGTTCTCCCTCGGCGACGTTCAATGGCAAAACTGTGATCGTGTGCCAAGCGGTTGTCTGGTCTGAAACAAAATAATGCGGATAGTTTGCAGCAGGGCCGGGTGGCAACACTCGGCCCTGTTCTTTTGGTGCCACGCGCACCCACTCTGTTTGCTCCCCCCGTTTATCCCGACCAAAGGCAGGGTTGAAAAGCCCGTTTGCCATCCCCATCTTTCTTGCCATGCACAGTCAGGCCGTCATTCGGCTCAAGCGAGGTAAGTAAAGTGACTACCATAGTTTCAGTTCGCCGCAACGGTCAGGTCGTCATCGGTGGCGATGGCCAGGTCTCTCTTGGCAACACCGTCATGAAGGGCAACGCCCGCAAGGTTCATCGTCTCTATAACGGCAAGGTGCTGGCCGGTTTCGCTGGCGGTACCGCCGACGCCTTCACCCTGCTCGAGCGTTTCGAAGCAAAACTGCAGGCCCATCAGGGTAATCTGGAGCGCGCCGCCGTGGCGCTGGCCAAAGATTGGCGCACCGATCGCGCTCTGCGCCGCCTCGAAGCACTGCTGGCCGTGGCCGACGAACACAAATCCTTCATCATCACCGGCAACGGTGACGTGGTACAGCCGGAGCACGATCTCATCGCCATCGGCAGCGGCGGCAACTTTGCCCAGTCCGCCGCCATCGCGCTGCTGGAAAACACCGAGCTGGATGCCAGGACCATTGTCGAGAAGTCCCTCAAGATTGCGGGCGACATCTGCGTCTTCACCAACGGCAACCACACCATCGAAGTGCTGGACTACGCCGCCAAATAAGGCCGCCAGCCAAACCCAATTTCCCAAGGGGCGGGCACTGCCCGCCCCGGATACAGGAACACCATCATGTCCGAGATGACCCCGAGAGAAATCGTCCACGAGCTGGATCGTCACATCATTGGTCAGGCCGATGCCAAGCGCGCCGTTGCCGTTGCCCTGCGCAACCGCTGGCGCCGGATGCAACTCAACGAAGAGATGCGCCATGAAGTGACCCCGAAAAACATCCTGATGATCGGCCCGACCGGTGTCGGCAAGACCGAGATTGCCCGTCGTCTGGCCAAGCTGGCCAACGCCCCCTTCATCAAGGTGGAAGCGACCAAGTTCACCGAAGTGGGCTATGTCGGCAAGGAAGTGGACAGTATCATCCGCGATCTGACCGATGCCGCCATCAAGCTGGTGCGCGAAACCGAGATGGAGAAGATGAAATACCGCGCCGAGGAAGCCGCCGAAGAGCGCATCCTCGACGCCCTGCTGCCCAACCCGCGCAACACCTGGGGTGAGGAAGAGAAAGCCGACAACTCCAACACCCGCCAGATCTTCCGCAAGAAACTGCGGGAAGGTCAGCTGGATGACAAGGAGATCGAGCTGGAGCTCTCCGCCTCCCCGATGGGTGTCGAAATCATGACCCCGCCGGGCATGGAAGAGATGGCCAACCAGCTGCAGGGGCTGTTCCAGAACCTGGGCCAGAACCAGAAGAAGAAGCGCAAGATCAAGGTCAAAGAGGCCATGAAGGCGCTGATCGAAGAGGAAGCGGCCCGTCTGGTCAATCCGGAGGAGCTGAAGCAGAAAGCGATCGCAGCGGTCGAGAACAACGGCATCGTCTTCCTCGACGAGATCGACAAGATCTGCAAGCGCGGCGAAAGCTCGGGCCCGGACGTTTCCCGTGAAGGGGTACAGCGCGACCTGCTGCCGCTGGTTGAAGGTTGCACCGTCAACACCAAGCACGGCATGGTCAAGACCGACCACATCCTGTTTGTCGCCTCCGGCGCCTTCCAGATCGCCAAGCCGTCCGATCTCATCCCCGAGCTGCAGGGCCGTCTGCCGATCCGGGTCGAGCTGACCGCTCTCACCACAGATGACTTCGAGCGCATCCTGACCGAACCGAACGCCTCGCTGACCGATCAGTACAAGGCGCTGATGGCCACCGAAGGGGTCAATATCGAGTTCACCAAGGATGGCATCCGCCGTCTGGCCGAAGCGGCCTGGCAGGTCAACGAGCGTACCGAGAACATCGGTGCCCGCCGTCTGCACACCGTGATGGAACGCCTGATGGAAGATATCTCCTACGACGCCTCCGAGAAGTCCGGCGAGACCTTCGTCATCAACACCGACTATGTCAACGCCCACCTCGGCAAGCTGATTGAAGACGAGGATCTGAGCCGCTTTATTCTGTAAGCGCAGTTATGTTTGTAAAAAAACGCCTCCAGAAATGGGGGCGTTTTTTTTCGCCACCGCCTCCGTCATCTACACGGATTCTGGCCCTTATCTGCGGCAACCCATTCAATCAAAGGACGTTTTCAAACCATCTCTTTCGAATGCCCGCCGTTGTTCATCCCTGCTGAAATCTGCTCAAAAAAAGATCTATCAACTTCTGTGTGATTGATTTATACGTACGTATAAATCAGATCGAAATCTGCGCAACAGGAACCCGACAGATGAATCCCACCCGGCAGAAACTGCTCGATACCGGCCTCGCCATCGCCACCGAGAAGGGGCTGCGCGGCCTCACGGTACGCGAGCTGGCGGCGGTGGCCGAGGTGAACCTTGGCTCTTTCGTCTACCACTTCGGCAACCGCGACGCCTTTATCGACGAGCTGGTGGAGCTCTGGTACGCCCCCCTCTATGACGAGCTCAAATCGGTGGCAGCCAAAGGTTCCTACCCCTCTGCCATCGCCATGTTCGAGGCCACCATGGAGGCGCTGATCGGGCTGGTGGCGCGCCAGCGCGGCTTTATCAACCACCTGTTTGGCGATGCGCTGGCAGGCGAAGGGGCGGCCCAGCGTTTTCTGCTCAGCCTGCCGCGCCGTCATCCCCTGCTGCTGATCGAGCAGGTACGGATGGCACAGGCGGAAGGGTCGCTGGTCGCGGGTCACCCGCTCCAGCTGATGATCTTCATCATGGGGTCGGTCGGCCTGCCGCTGGTGATCGCCGGCAGCGGTCGTCAGCTCGGCTGGCTGCCTGAACAGGCAGCCCCCTTTCTCAGCCAGATAGACAGCCCCGAGGCCGCCAGACAGCGGCTGGTATGGGCCCTGCGCGGCCTGCGCCCCACCGACATGAAGAAAGGAGAAGCGGTATGAAACAATGCATCACGATGGTAGCTCTGCTGCTGGCCGTTCTCAGTGGTGACCTCTGGTTGCAGAGCCATCCTCAAGGAGAAGTGGTATGAAGCAACGCATTGCAATCGTAGCCCTGCTGCTAACCGTTATCGGTGGCTACCTCTGGTGGCAGGGGCGCCCGGCTGACGGCTCCATCCTCTACGGCAACGTCGATATTCGCGACGTCAATCTGGCCTTTCGGGTCGGCGGCCGCGTCGATCAGGTGCTGGTTGATGAGGGGGATAGGGTAAAAGCCGGTCAACTGCTGGCCCGCCTCGATCCGGCTCCCCTCACCCACAGCCGCGACAGCGCCCGCGCCAATCTGGCCGCGCTCACTGCCGCCAACGCCTTGATCCACAAAGGCTATCGCAGCGAAGAGACCGACCGCGCCCGGGCCGCACTGGCCGCCGCCGAAGCCGCTGCGCTGGAGACCGACCAGCAGTGGCGCCGCCAGAGCGCATTGGCAGCCACCGGCGCCATCTCCCGCGGTCAGCTCGACACCGCCCGCTCCCAGCGGGATCAGACCCAGGCGCAGGTGCGCTCGGCCCGCGAGCAGCTCGCCCAGCTCGAAACCGGCTACCGCCCGGAAGAGATTGCCCAGTCCGATGCCCAGCTGGAAGGGGCCAAAGCGACGCTCGCCAGTGCCGAACTGGCGCTGGCGGATGCCAGCCTGACCGCCCCCAGCGACGGCATCATCATCAGCCGCGCCATCGAGAATGGCAGCATGGTGCAAAGCGGAGCGACCGCCTTCAACCTCTCCCTGACCGCGCCGGTCTGGGTGCGCGCCTATGTGGAGGAGCCCTGGCTCGGCCACTTCCCGAGCGGCGCCAAAGTCACCCTTACCACCGACTCGCGGCCGGATCAGCCCTATCACGGGGTGGTGGGCTTTGTCTCACCGACCGCCGAGTTCACCCCGAAATCGGTGGAGACGCCGGATCTGCGCACCCACCTCGTCTACCGGCTGCGCATCGTGGTGCAGGACCCCGACCCGGCCCTGCGCCAAGGGATGCCGGTCACCGTCAGGCTGGCGCCATGAGCTGCGCCATCTCCCTTGAGGGGCTCACCAAACGCTTTGGTGAGCGGGTCGCCCTCAACGCCATATCGGCAACCATTCCGGCTGGCGGCATCACCGGGCTGGTCGGCCCCGACGGCGCGGGCAAGAGCACTTTGCTGCGCCTGCTGGCCGGTCTGCTGATCCCCGAAGCGGGCACCATCCGGGTGCTGGGGCTGGATCCGGTGAGTGAGGGGGACCTGTTGCGTCAGCGCCTCGGCTATATGCCCCAGCAGTTCGGCCTCTACGAGGATCTCAGCGTGCTGGAGAACCTCACCCTCTACGCTGACTTGCGCGGCGTACTTGAGCCCGAACGCACGCCCACCTTCGCGCGGCTGCTCGCCTTCACCGATCTTGCCCGCTTCACCGCACGACCGGCAGGTAAGCTCTCTGGCGGGATGAAGCAGAAACTCGGGCTGGCCTGCGCCCTGCTCGGCACCCCGGATGTGCTGCTGCTGGACGAACCGGGGGTCGGGGTCGATCCCATCTCCCGCCGCGCCCTCTGGCAGATGGTGCGCGAACTGGCCAAGGGGGGGATAACGGTGATCTGGAGTACCGCCTATCTCGATGAGGCGGAGCTGTGCGACCACGTGCTGCTGATGGCGGATGGCGAGGTGCGCACCAGCGGCACGCCAGCCGATCTGATGGGGGCCATGGCCAGCCGCTGCTGGCTGCTGGAGGCGGGGCAACTGGATGGCCGCGAGCGGCGCGCCCTGCTGCGCCGGGCGCTGGCGCACCCCGCGGTGATGGATGGCGCAGTGGCGGGGGAGCGGGTTCGCCTGCTGCTGCACCCGGGCATGACGCCCCCACCGCTGGCGGAGCTGCAACTGACCAACGGCGCCTTTCAACCGGCTCAGCCCCGGCTGGAGGATGCCTTTATCGACCTGCTCGGCGGCGGCCCCGGCGGGGAGTCGAGTCTGGCGGCGGGGATGCGGGAAGCCGAACTGCCGCAGGGGGTCTCCCCCGAGGCGGTGATCGAGGCGCACCACCTCACCAAGCGCTTCGGCGATTTTGCCGCCACCGATGATGTCAGCTTTGCGGTGCGCCGCGGCGAGATCTTCGGCCTGCTCGGCCCCAACGGAGCGGGCAAGTCCACCACCTTCAAGATGGAGTGCGGCCTGCTGCGCCCGAGCGAGGGACAGGCGCTGGTGACCGGCATCGATCTGGCCCACAGCCCCTCGGCGGCACGTCAGCGCCTCGGTTACATGGCGCAGAAGTTCTCCCTCTACAAGCAGCTCACCGTGGCCCAGAACCTCTCCTTCTTCGCCGGTATTTACGGCCTGTTCGGCCGCCACCAGCAGACGCGGATCGACGCCATGGTGACCGCTTTTGCCCTCACCCCCTGGCTCGCTCAGAAGGCGGAATCCCTACCGCTCGGCCTGCGCCAGCGTCTTTCACTCGCCTGCGCCCTGCTGCACGAACCGCCGCTGCTGTTTCTCGACGAGCCCACCTCCGGGGTCGATCCGGTGACCCGGCGCGAGTTCTGGTCGCACATCAACGCGCTGGCCGACCACGGCGTCACCGTGCTGGTCACCACCCACTTTATGGATGAGGCGGAGTATTGCGACCGCATCGCCCTCATCTATCGCGGCAAGCTGCTGGCGCTCGGCACCCCGGACGATCTCAAGGGGCTGGCCGCCAAAGAGGCGGCGACCTCTTTGCCAACCGGCTCCTTGCCGACCTGTTCTTTGCCAACAATGGAAGAGGCCTTTATCACCCTGGTCGAGCGGGCCAGCGAGGAGGACGCATGAGCATCAACCGTCGGCGACTGCTGGCCCTCTGCCGCAAGGAGACGCTGCAAATCGTCCGTGACCCGAGCAGCATCCTCATCGCCTTCATCATGCCGGTGCTGCTGCTGGTGGTAATGGGTTACGCCATCAATCTGGATGTGGACCATCTGCGCCTCGGCATCTGGCGTACCGACAGCGGTGCCCCGGCGGTGCGGCTGGAGCAGGCCCTGCGCGGCTCTACCGCGCTGGAGATCCACAGCGGCCCGAGCAAGGCGTCCCTGCTCGCCAGTCTTGCCCGTGGCGAGATCCGCGGCCTGCTGGTGATCGACGACGGCTTCTCCCGCGCGCTGGCCGGTCAGGGCAATGGCACGCCGCAGGCGCTGCTGCTGACCGACGGCTCCGAGCCCAACACCGCCAACTTCGTCACCAACTATGTGCAGGGGATCTGGCAGGGGTGGCTCGCTGGCGAGGGGGTCGCCATGCCGGTGTCGATAGAGAGCCGCGCCTGGTTCAACCCGGCGCTGGTGAGCCGCAACTTTCTGGTGCCGGGCTCCATTGCGGTGGTGATGACCATCATAGGTGCCCTGCTCACCTCGCTGGTGGTGGCGCGGGAGTGGGAGCGCGGCACCATGGAGGCGCTGCTCGCCACCCCGGTCACCAAGGGGGAACTGCTGCTCTCCAAGCTGCTGCCCTACTATGGCCTCGGCATCATTGCCATGCTGCTCTGCCTGCTCTTCTCGGTGGCGGTAATGGACGTGCCATGGCGCGGCTCCCTGCTGCTGCTCTTTCTGGTCACCAGCGTCTTTCTCGGCAGCGCCCTCGGGCTCGGGCTGTTTCTCTCCACCGTGATGCGCAGCCAGTTCAACGCCGCGCAGGCAGCGCTGATCGCCGCCTTTCTGCCCGCCGTGATGCTGTCAGGCTTCGTGTTCGAGATCGCCAGCATGCCGCCGCTGCTGCGGGCCATCACTCACCTCATTCCGGCCCGCTACTTCGCGAGCTCCCTGCAGACCCTCTATCAGGCGGGCAGTGTCTTCTCGATCCTGCTGGTCAACGGTTTCTGTCTGCTGCTGCTGGCCGGTTTCTGGCTGGCCCTGACCGCCCGCAAGACGCGGCGCACTCTGGAGTAACCCATGCTGATCCGACTCTGGTGGCTGATCCGAAAAGAGCTGCAGGCCCTGATGGGCAATACCCAGGGGCGCTTTCTGCTCATCATGCCGGTGCTGCTGCAGACCGCCCTCTTCCCGTTCGCCGCCACTCTGGAGGTGACCGGCAACACGCTGGCCATCTACAACCAGGATGGCGGTGCCCAGAGCCGCGAGCTGCTGGAGCGCCTCACCCATATGCCCGCCTTTACCACCATCATCCCGGTGCAGGGCGAGGCGGGCATGACCGAGGCCATCACCGGACAGCAGGCACTGCTCGGGCTGATTATTCCGGGGGATTTCTCGCGCCGGCTGGCGCGGGGCGAACCGGCCAAGGTGCAGCTGATCATCGACGGGCGCCGCTCCAACGGTGGTCAGGTGGCGGCGGGCTACATCAGTCAGGTGATCGCCCGCTGGCAAAGTGAGGGCAAGGGGCAACCCGAGCTGGCGGTACGTAACCTCTACAACCCCAACGTCGAGTTCCACTGGCATATCCTGCCGGCGCTGGTGGCCATCATCACCACCACCGGCTGTCTGATTGTCACCGCCCTCTCGGTCGCGCGGGAGCGGGAAGAGGGCACCTTCGATCAGCTGCTGGTCTCGCCCCTCACCGCAGGCTGGATCATGGCGGGCAAGGCGGTGCCCGGCATCATGGTGGCGGTGGGACAAGGGTGCATAGTCGCGCTGGCCGCCCGTTTTGTCTTTCACCTCCCCTTTGCCGGCAGCCTCAGCCTGCTGATGGCGGGCATGGTCTGCTACGGGCTGGCACTGGCCGGGATCGGGCTCTTCATCTCCTCGTTCTGCTCGACCCAGCAGCAGGCCTTTCTCGGAGTCTTCTCCTTCACCGTACCGGCGGTGATCCTCTCGGGTTACATCTCGCCGGTGGAGAACATGCCGCAGGTGTTCCAGTGGCTGGCGGCCATCGACCCCCTCACCCACTTCATCGTGCTGCTCAAGGGGGTCTTCCTCAAGGGGTTTGACTGGTCGGCCGCCTGGCCCCTGCTCTGGCCGCTGCTCGCCATCGCCGGCGTCACCCTGTCGCTGGCGCTCGCCATGTTCCGCCGCCATATCGCCTGACCCGCAGCCTAGCTCGGCTGATGCCGGTCTCGCCCAGCGCGAGGCCGGCCTTTTTCCGCCAGAAGTTTTCACTCCCCGGCTTTTGCTAAAGCGCTCTTGCTCTCCACCATCCCTCACCCAAAGCCAGTACAGAAATCATCAACTGGTATACCTAATTTTGTATATCTTTGAATTTTATCGAATTACCCCTGACGAGATATATAAATAGACACTTGATTTGCATCAATTGCCCGCCCCGACTGACTGGGTAGCCTAGCCCCAGAATGATGTTTTATTACTCCAAACTAGAGGCAATCATGAGCAAAGTCAGACTGGTCGTTGTGGGCAACGGCATGGTGGGGCACCGCTTCATCGAAGAGTTGATCGAGCGGGCCGACCCGGGCTGCTACGAGATCACCGTCTTCGGTGCAGAACCCCGTCCCGCCTACGATCGCGTCCATCTCTCCTCCTACTTCTCCCATCACACCAGCGAAGATCTCTCCCTCGTCAAACCCGGCTTCTACGACAAGCACGGCATCCGCCTGCTGCTCGGCGAAGCGGTGAAAAAAATCGACAGGGCCAACCGCGAAGTACACTCCAACAAGGGCACTGTGGTCGGGTACGACAAGCTGGTGCTGGCCACCGGCTCCTACCCCTGGGTGCCGCCCATTGCGGGCAGTCAGCACCACGAGTGCTTCGTCTACCGCACCATCGAGGATCTGAAAGCCATCCGCAGCGCCGCCAGGAGCGGCAAGAGCGGGGTGGTTATCGGTGGCGGCCTGCTTGGCCTCGAAGCCGCCGGCGCCCTCAAGGCGCTGGGTCTCGAAACCCACGTGGTGGAATTTGCCCCTGTGCTGATGGCCGAGCAGCTCGACGGTCAGGGCGGCCAGCTGCTGCGCCGCAAGATTGAATCCATGGGTGTGCAGGTACACACCAGCAAGAGCACCAGCGAGATCCTGATGCATGGCGGTGAACAGGCGAAACACCGCCTCGCCTTCGCCGATGGCAGCCAGCTTGAAGTGGACGTGGTGGTCTTCTCCACCGGAATTCGCCCGC
Organism: Aeromonas sp. S11(2024); assembly: GCF_041402345.1. NCBI lineage: Bacteria > Pseudomonadati > Pseudomonadota > Gammaproteobacteria > Aeromonadales > Aeromonadaceae > Aeromonas > Aeromonas sp. S11(2024). The sequence goes on from NZ_JBGLRC010000011.1 coordinate 115,715, forward strand.
AAGATACCCTCGGCCGTTACGGTGATCTCGCCATCGCCGAGCGCGGCGGCATCGTCATCGACGATCACTGCCTCACCTCCGACCCCGACATCTACGCCATCGGCGAGTGCGCCGCCTGGCAGGGCCGCTTCTTCGGACTGGTGGCACCGGGCTACAAGATGGCCCAGATCACCGTCGACCATCTGCTCGGCGGCGACAGCCGCTTCGAGGGGGCGGACATGAGCGCCAAGCTCAAACTGCTCGGTGTCTCCGTCGGCTCCATCGGTGATGCCCACGGCCGCACTCCGGGCAGCCACAGCTATGTGTTTCAGGACGATCAGGCCGGCGTCTACAAGAAGATCGTGGTGAGCGAGGACAACAGCCGATTGCTCGGCGCCGTGCTGGTGGGTGACGTGGAAGATTACGGCAACCTGCTGCAGATGATGCTCAACGCCCTGCCGCTACCGAGCCACCCGGACACCCTGATCCTGCCCGCCTACGCCGGTGCCAAGCCGACGCTGGGGGTGGATGCCCTGCCGGAAAGCGCCCAGATCTGCTCCTGCTTCGACGTCTCCAAGGGCGACATCGCCAAGGCCGTCGCCGAGGGTCACACCACCCTGGCAGCCATCAAGCAGCACACCAAGGCCGGTACCGGCTGCGGCGGCTGCGTGCCGCTCATCAGTCAGGTGCTCAACGCCGAGCTGGTGAAGCAGGGCATCGAGGTCAACAACCACCTCTGCGCCCACTTCCCCCACTCCCGTCAGGAGCTGTTCCATCTGGTCAAGGTGGAGGGGATCAAGAGCTTCGACGAGCTGCTGGCCAAACACGGTCAGGGCTATGGCTGCGAGGTGTGCAAACCGACCGTCGGCTCCATCCTCGCCTCCTGCTGGAACGAGCATGTGCTGAGCCCGCGCAACGTCCCGCTGCAGGACACCAACGACATCTTCCTCGGCAACATGCAGAAGGATGGCAGCTACTCCGTCATCCCGCGCATGGCCGGTGGCGAAGTGACCCCGGAAGGGCTGCTGGCGGTAGCCGAAGTGGCCCGCGACTACAAGCTCTACACCAAGATCACCGGCGCCCAGCGCATCGGCCTGTTCGGGGCCCAGAAGGATGATCTGCCCGCCATCTGGCGCAAACTGCTGGCGGCCGGTTTCGAGACCGGTCAGGCCTACGCCAAGGCGCTGCGCATGGCCAAGACCTGCGTCGGCAGCACCTGGTGCCGCTTCGGCGTGCAGGACAGCGTCGGCCTCGGGGTCTTCCTCGAGAACCGCTACAAGGGCATTCGCACCCCGCACAAGATGAAGTTCGGTGTCTCCGGCTGTACCCGCGAATGTGCGGAAGCCCAGGGCAAGGATGTCGGCATCATCGCCACCGACGCGGGCTGGAACCTCTATGTGGGCGGCAACGGCGGCATGAAACCGCGCCACGCCGACCTGCTGGCTTCTGACCTCGACCGCGAGACCCTCATCAAGCTGATCGACCGCTTTATGATGTTCTACGTCACCAGCGCCGACAAACTGCAGCGCACCTCGGTCTGGCTCGGCAATCTGGAAGGGGGCGTCGACTACCTGCGCGAGGTGATCGTCGATGACAAGCTGGGGCTGGCCGACACGCTCGAGCGCGATATCCAGACCCTGATCGACAGCTACGAGTGCGAATGGTCGCGCACCCTCAATGAAGAGGAGGCGCTCAAGCGCTTCAGCCACTTCATCAACAGCGACAAGCGCGATCCGGACGTCCAGTTTGTCGCCGAGCGCGACCAGCACCGACCGGCGACCCCGGCCGAGCGCATCCCCGTCTACCAGATCGAGGTGGAAACCAAATGATGAAACTTGCCTGCCAACTCAACGACATCCTGCCGGGAACCGGCGTCTGTGCACTCATTGAAGGTCGCCAGATTGCCCTGTTCCGCCCGAGCGCGGCCGCCGAGGTGTTCGCCATCGACAACCGGGATCCCTTCTTCGCCGCCAACGTGCTGTCGCGGGGCCTGATCTGCGAACACGACGGCGAGATCTGGGTCGCCAGCCCGCTCAAGAAGCAGCGCTTTCGCCTGAGCGACGGCCACTGTTTCGACAATCCGGCGATGTCGGTTCAAAGCTATCCCGTTGAAGTACGCGACCAGCAGGTCTGGGTCACCGTCTGATGTCGACAACCCCCAGATCTATGTCGGTACAGGGATACCCCGTTGAAGTGCGCGACCAGCAGGTCTGGGTCGCCGTCTAAGCCGATTTCACTCTCTTTCGGGCTGCCTGTGGGCAGCCCTTTCAAGGACTCACAAGATGTACACGGAAACCATTAACAAGTGCGCCGCCAACGCGGCCCGCATCAACCGCTTCGAGCGCAGCGACAAGCTCGGCTTCTGGCTCAGCTCCGCCATGGCGGGGGCCTATGTGGGCCTCGGCATCATCCTGATCTTCACCCTCGGCAATCTGGTGGATCCCGCCATCCGGCCGCTGGTGATGGGGGCCACCTTCGGCATCGCCCTGACGCTGGTGCTCATCGCTGGCTCCGAGCTGTTTACCGGCCACACCATGTTCCTCACCTTCGGGGTGAAGACGGGCAAGATCACCATGGCCGACCTGCTGCGCATTCTGCCGCAGACCTGGGCCGGCAACCTGATTGGCTCCGTTGTGGTGGCGCTCATCTACTCCTACGGCGGCAGCCTGCTGCCGGATGCGGGCAGTCTGGCCCACAAGGTGGCGCTGGCCAAGACCCAGGCACCGGCGCTGACCCTGTTTATGAAGGGGATCCTCTGCAACTGGCTGGTCTGCCTCGCCATCTGGATGGCGCTGCGCACCGAAGGGGCCGCCCGCTTCATCGCCATCTGGTGGTGCCTGCTGGCCTTTATCGCCTCCGGCTACGAGCACTCCATCGCCAACATGACCCTGTTCGCCCTCTCCTGGTTTGGCGCCCACTCCGAGGCCTACACCCTGGGCGGCATCGGCCACAACCTGCTGTGGGTGACCCTGGGCAACACCGTCTCCGGCGTCCTCTTTATGGGCCTCGGCTACTGGTATGCCACCCCGAAAGCTGAACGCCCGGTTGCAGTGAGCGAGACCACCAGCACCGCCAACCAGACCCGAACCGCCTGATCCGGAGGCCCCATGGACTACTTGCCCATCTTTTGCCGACTCGACAACAAACCCGTGCTGCTGGTCGGCGGCGGCGAGGTAGCGGAACGCAAGGCGCGTCTGCTGCTGGATGCCGGTGCTCGCCTCACCGTCGTGGCGCCCGAGCTCGACCCCGAGCTGGCGGAACTGGCTGCCAACGGCAGCATCGAGTGGCTGGCCGGTGAATTTATGCCGGAACAACTGGCGGGCAAGTGGCTGGTGGTGGCCGCAACCGATCGGCGCGAGGTGAACGCCCTGGTCTACCAGAGCGCCAATCAGGCGCGGATCTTTGCCAACGTGGTGGATGACCCGAAGCGCTCCAGCTTCATCATGCCGTCGATCATCGACCGCTCGCCGCTGATGGTGGCCATCTCCTCCGGCGGCAAGGCGCCTGTGCTGGCCCGCTTGCTGCGGGAAAAACTGGAAGCCCTGCTGCCGCAACATCTGGGGGCCGTGGCGACTTTTGCCGGCAGCCTGCGGGAGCGGGTCAAGGCCCGCTTCGCCACCATGGGGGAGCGGCGCCGCTTCTGGGAGCGGCTGCTCGGGGCGGATCGGCTCGGTCAGGCGCTGGCGCGGGGGGATAGTGCCTCTGCCCACCAGCTGGCCGACAGCCTGTTTGCCGACGAAAGCCAGAGCGCTGGCGAGGTGGTGCTGGTGGGAGCTGGCCCCGGCGATCCAGGTCTGCTCACCCTGAACGCCCTGCGACAGATGCAGCAAGCCGACGTGGTGGTCTATGACCGGCTGGTCTCCGACGAGGTGATGGCGCTGGTGCGCCGGGATGCCAAGCGGATCTTCGTCGGCAAGCAGGCGGGCAACCACTGCGTGCCGCAGGAGGGGATCAACCAGCTCTTGCTGGAGGAGGCGAAAAAGGGCCAGCGGGTGGTGCGGCTCAAGGGGGGTGACCCCTTTATCTTCGGCCGTGGCGGCGAGGAGCTGGAGACTCTCGTTGGTACTGGAATTGGCTTTCAGGTGGTGCCGGGGATCACTGCGGCCAGCGGCTGCGCCGCCTACGCCGGCATTCCGCTGACCCACCGCGATCACGCCCAGAGCGTGCGCTTCGTCACGGCTCACGGCAAGGGGGGCGCCCGGGATCTCGACTGGCCGCTGCTCGCCAAGGACAAACAGACTCTGGTGTTCTACATGGGGCTCTCATCCTGCGCCACCATCCGTGAACAGCTGCTGGCCCACGGCAAGGCGGGCAATACCCCGGTGGCGCTGATCGAGCGCGGCACCCAGCCCTGCCAGCGGGTCATTCGCGGCACTCTCGATCAGCTACCCGCGCTGGCGGTGGGGGTCGAGAGTCCGGCGCTGATCATGGTGGGCTCGGTGGTGACCCTGGCCGACCGGCTCGCCTGGTTTGGCGAGGCACCGCAGGTTCAGCAAGCCCTCGCCTGAGGGAGCCTCGGCAACTCACCATGAGGCCACCAGCAGGTGGCCTCACTTTTACCTCCCTCTTCTCCCATCACGGTCATAACCTGTTGTTTTAAGTCTGGTATCCTATGGGCATTGAGCCCTTGGCTACCATCTCAGGAATTCATCCCATGTCTCTTCCCATCAAGAACAGCGCCCGGCAGCGCGCGGATGACAGATCCCGCATTCTCACCCTGCTGCTGCGCGATGACGCCCTCACCGACAGCCTGCTCGACCCGCAGGTGGTGCAGGATGCCGAGCAGCGCGATCAGACCAGCGAACTCACCACACTGGTCAACGGGTTGCCCGCCGCCGACGTCGCCGATGCGCTGGAATCGCTGCCGCCCGATGAACGTCATGCCCTGTGGGCACTGGTGGAGGAAGAGAAGCGCGGCCAGATCCTGGTCGAAGCGTCGGAGACGGTGTGGGACAGCCTTATCAGCGGGATGAGCGACAAGGAGCTGCTGCACGCCCTGCGTACCCTGGATATCGACGATCAGATCTATCTGGGCCAGTACCTGCCGCGCAACCTGATGGGGCGGCTCCTCACCTATATGGCCCCCGCCGACCGGGATCGGGTGCGGGAGGTGATCCGCTACGGCAAGCACACCGTCGGCGCCATGATGGACTTCGAGATCATCACCATCCGCCCCGAGGTGAGTCTGGCCACGGTGCAGCGCTATCTGCGGCTGCGCGGCAAGATCCCCGCCAACACCGACAAGCTGTTCGTCATCGATCGGCGCAACCACCTGCTGGGGGAGCTGGCCCTCACCACAGTGCTGCTGCACAAACCCGCCACCCTGGTGAGCGACGTGATGGAGCGGGATCCGGTCACCTTCGATCCGGAGGATAACGACGAAGCGGCGGCCCGCACCTTCGAGCGGGATGACCTGCTCTCCGCCGCCGTGGTGGATGGCAAGGGCAAGCTGATGGGCCGCCTCACCGTCGAAGAGGTGGTGGATCTGGTCTATGAGGAGAGTGACACCGACCTGCGCCGGATGGGGGGTATCAGCGAGGATGAAGACGTGTTCGCCCCGGTCTCCAAGGCGGTCAAGACCCGCTGGGCCTGGCTTGCCATCAACCTCTGCACCGCCTTTGTCGCCTCGCGGGTGATCGGCCTGTTCGAGCACACAATCTCCCAACTGGTGGCACTGGCGGCGCTGATGCCCATCGTCGCCGGGATCGGCGGCAACACCGGTAACCAGACCATCACCATGATAGTGCGGGCGCTGGCGCTGCAGCACATTCAGGCGGGCAACCTCTCCTTCCTGCTGCTACGGGAACTCGGCGTCGCCTTTATCAACGGGCTGGTGTGGGGCGGCACCATGGGCATTGCCACCTATCTGCTCTATCAGGATGCGGCGCTCGGCGCCGTGATGACCCTGGCCATGATGCTCAACCTGCTGGTTGCGGCGCTGATGGGGGTCATTATCCCCATGACCATGACCCGCCTCGGCCGCGACCCGGCGGTGGGAGCCAGCGTGATGATCACCGCCATCACCGACACCGGCGGCTTCTTTATCTTCCTCGGGCTGGCGACCCTGTTCCTGCTGTAACCAGCCACAAGCCATAAAAAAACAGGCCCACCGAAGTGGGCCTGCTGTTATCAGGGTGGGTGGGAGTATCGCGATAAAGGGCGCTACTCCCGCTCCTTCACATAGGGTGTACCAAGCGCCTTGGGGGCCACCGCGCGGCCGATAAAACCGGCCAGCAGGAACACGGTCAGGATGTAGGGTAGTGCCTCGATGGCCTGCACCGGAATGGCGAAGCCACCGATGCTGACCCCTTGCAGCCGGATGGCGACCGCATCGAGGAAACCGAACAGCAGACAGGCGGCCATGGCATTCCAGGGGCGCCACTTGCCGAACACCAGCGCCGCCAGCGCCATAAAGCCCTTGCCCGCACTCATGTTGGGGATGAACTGAGCCGTCTGAGCGACCGCCAGATAGGTACCGCCGATACCGGCCAGCAGGCCGCCGATAAGGAGCGCGGTGTAGCGCATCCGCACCACAGAGATACCGGCGGTATCGACCGCTGCGGGCGCCTCGCCCACCGCCCGCAGACGCAGACCGAAGCGGGTACGGAACATCACCCACCAGGCCAGCGGTACGCAGGCGAACGCCACGTACTCCAGCAGGGAGTGGCCGCTCAGCAGCTCGCTGTAGAGCTGGCCGATCACCGGCACATCCCACAACTCCTTGGCATAGGGCAGATCGATGGGGGCGAAACGGGCATCACCGGAGAGCGCCGGAGTCTGGCCACCCTGATCGAACCAGTAACGGCCCAGGGTAACGGTCAGACCGGCCGCCAGAATGTTGATGGCCATACCGCTCACCACCTGATCTCCGCGGTGGGTGATGGTGGCAAAGCCGTGCATCAGGGCGAACAGGATGGAGACACCCACCCCGGCCCCCAGACCTACCCAGGCAGAACCGGAGACCGCCGCAGCCGCACCACTGGCGAACGCTGCTGCCAGCAGTTTGCCTTCCAGCGCGATGTTGACCACCCCGGAGCGCTCGCAAAACATGCCCGCCATGGCGGCGAGAATGAGCGGCGGCGCGGTACGAATGGTCGCATCCAGCATCAGGATCAGAATTTCAAACATGATCAGACTCCTTTAGCTTGCGCGGCTGAGCGGTTGGCAAACGCCAGATAGAGCTGCTCGATACGCGGACGCATCATGTGCTCAAGGGCGCCACAGAACAGGATCACCAGACCCTGCAACACCACCACGATGTTGCGGTCGACACCGAACTCGAAGCTGAGCTCTGCGCCCCCCTGATAGAGGAAACCGAACAGCAGGCTGGCGATGATGACGCCGACCGGATGGTTGCGCCCCATCAGCGCCACCGCGATACCGGTGAAGCCGAACCCTTCCACGAAGTTGAGCTTGATCTGATGCAGCTCACCCTGCAGCACGTTGAGGGCAAAGAAGCCAGACAGCATGCCGGAGATGACCATGGCCAGGATCACCACCTTGGGATAGGAGATACCGGCGTAGGCGGAGGCGCTTTGGCTGGCGCCGACCGAGCGGATCTCGTAACCCCAGCGGGTGTGCCAGATAAAGACCCACACCAGCGCCGCACAGATCAGCGCCCAGAAGAAGCTGATATTGAGCGGGCTGTTGGGGATCTCCATCCCGAACAGGTTCGCCAGCCCGCTCATCTTGGGCAGCCAGCTTGCTTCGGCAAACACCTTGCTCTCGGTCGCCATCGAGCCGGGCGGCTTGAACACCTCCACCAGCAGATAGGCCATCAGGGAGGCGGCGATGAAGTTGAACATGATGGTGGTGATCACGATATGGCTGCCGCGCTTGGCTTGCAGCCAGGCCGGAATAAAGGCCCAGGCCGCACCGAACAGACCACCGGCAATGATGGAGAGCGGCAACAGCAGGGCAAACGGCAGCACATCGCCGAGCATCAGACAGACCAGACCGACACCGAGACCGCCGATATAAGCCTGACCTTCACCACCGATATTGAACAGACCGGCGTGGAAAGCGACCGCCACCGACAGACCGGTAAAGATAAAACCGGTTGCGTAGTAGAGGGTGAAGCCGACCCCTTCACCGGTGCCGAACGCGCCGTACCACATGATCTTGGCGGCATCGACCGGGTTGATGTCGAGGTAGTAGAACAGAATGGCCGACACCAGGAAGGCCAGCAGGATGTTGACCGCAGACAAGACGCCTACGGAGACCCAGGCAGGAATACGTACTTGGCTCATCAGTGGGCCTCCTTGGCTACTTCATCGGGAACGATATTCGCCATCATCAGACCAATGGTGCGCTCGTCCGCCTTGGCACCATCCAGCTCGCCGACGATACGACCATCGGCAATGACCAGAATGCGGTCAGCGAGGCTCATGATCTCGTCCAGCTCCACCGAGACCAGCAGCACCGCCTTGCCCTTGTCGCGCATGGCGATGATCTGCTGGTGGATATACTCGATGGCGCCGATGTCGACCCCGCGGGTCGGCTGGCCGATCAACAGCACATCCGGGTCCTGCTCCACTTCACGGGCGATCACCAGCTTCTGCTGGTTGCCACCGGAGAAGTTGGCGGTCTTGTGGTCGGGATGGGGCGGGCGCACGTCCCACTTCTCCATCTTGGCCTGACAATCCTGCTGGATCGCCTCCTTGTTCTGCAGCCACCCCTTGTTGTATTGCGGACGGCGGTGATAACCGAGGATAAAGGCCTCTTTCGCCTCGAAGCGGTTGATCAGCCCCATCTTGTGGCGATCTTCCGGCACATGACCGAGGCCGTAGTTGCGCACCAGCTCGGGATCGGCCGGGTGCTCCGCGCTCACCTTGTGCACGCCGCTGCGGCTGCTGATGGTAAAGCTGCCCTTGCTCGGCTTGAGAATGCCGCCAAGCAGACTGAGCAGTTCGGACTGACCGTTGCCGGAGACCCCTGCGATGCCGACCACTTCACCGGCCCGCACCTCGAAGCTGACCGATTTGACCCGCTCCACCTTGCTGGCATCGACGTAGCTGAGCCCTTCGATCTTCAGCTTGGCTTCACCGGGTTGGGTTGGCCCCTTGTCGACCTTGAGGCGTACCTTGCGGCCCACCATCAGCTCGGCCAGCTGCTCCTTGTCGGTATCCTTGGTGGCGACGTGGGCCACCATCTCGCCACGGCGCATGATGGAGACCTGATCGGTAATGGCCAGGATCTCCCGCAGCTTGTGGGTGATAAGGATGATGGTCGCCCCCTGATCCCGCAGCTTTTTCAGCACCTCGAACAGGTGATCCGCCTCTTGCGGGGTCAGTACCCCGGTCGGCTCGTCGAGGATCAGGATGCGGGCGCCGCGATAAAGCGCCTTGAGAATTTCGACCCGCTGTTGCAAGCCAACCGGCAGATCTTCGACCTTCTCGTGCAGCGGCACGTCAAGGCCATAATCTCGCGCCAGTTCGCCCAGCAACTTTTCGGCTGACGCCACGCTCTGCTGAAGGTGCCAGCCGTTCTCAGCGCCGAGGATGACGTTTTCCAATACGGTGAAGTTGTTGACCAGCATGAAGTGCTGGTGAACCATGCCCACGCCTGCGGCAATCGCATCTTGTGAGCCATGGGGTTTGAAAGGATTCCCGTCGATCAGCATCTCGCCTTTGTCGGCATGGTAGAAACCATAAATGATGCTCATCAGGGTGGACTTGCCGGCGCCATTTTCGCCGACAATGCCGTGGATACTGCCTTTGCGAACCTTAAGGTCGATCAGCTTGTTGGCGTACACTTCGCCGAACCGCTTATCGATACCTCTTAATTCGATGGCATAGCGATCTGTCTGGTCCATGATGCAGCCCTGCGTTTCATGAAATAAGACTAAAAACCGGCCCGTGCGGGCCGGTGGTGCGTTGAGAGTCGTAGCAACTATCTAATTAGTATTTGCAGGTGTTATCGCTCATGTAGTCATGAATCTTGACCTTGCCAGCGATGATTTCAGCCTTGATGGCATCTACCTTGGCTTTCATTTCCGGGGTGATCAGCTTCTCGTTGTCCTTGTCGAGAGCCCAATCCACACCGCCTTCGGCCAGACCCAGGTTCTTGATACCCGGCTTCCACTCGCCTTTGGCAGCGTCATCCCAGGTCTGGTAAGCAGCCAGACCCACAGACTTGACCATGGAGGTCAGCATGGTGCCCGGTTGCAGGTGGTTCTGGTTGGAGTCCACCCCGATGGCGAACTTGCCGCTGTCCTTGGCTGCCTGATAGACACCGATCCCGGTACCGCCAGCTGCGGCGTAAACCACGTCAGCGCCCTTGGCGAACTGGGACTTGGCCAGCTCGGCACCTTTGGCCGGGTCAGCAAACGCGGCCGGGGTAGAGCCCGCCATGTTCTGGAACACTTCGATCTTCGGGTTGACGAACTTGGCACCCTGCTCGTAACCGCACTGGAATTTACGGATCAGCGGGATATCCATGCCGCCCACGAAGCCGACCTTGCCGCTCTTGGAAGCGATGGCAGCCAGCGCACCCACCAGGAAGGAACCTTCATGCTCCTTGAAGATGACGGACTGGACGTTCGGCTTGTCGACCACCATGTCGATGATGGTGAACTGGGTTTTCGGGAATTCGGTCGCAACCTTCTCTACCGCAGAACCCATGTTGAAACCGACTGCCACGATCGGGCCGTTGCCACGGCTGGCCAGACGACGCAGACCCTGCTCGCGCTGGGCTTCGTTCTGGGGTTCAAACTCTTTGACCTTGACGCCCTTGTCCTTGTTGTAGAGCTCGACGCCGTTACGGAACACGGCTTCGTTGAATGATTTGTCATACTTGCCCGCGGTGTCATAAATGACGGCTGGCTCGGAAGCAGCCTGAGCAGAGAGAGCAGCGAGAGTGAGGGAGGCCACAGTGGCCAGCTTGAGCACTTTAGTCACGATCGTATCCTTGATTGTTATTAAGTGAGGGAACTTGCTTGCCTGTCAGAGCAGGCTATCTAGCACGCAGGCTTACTCTAAGTCAGCCCCGATGCGGGTCAAGCAAATGATAAGGGAAAAACGTTTGCGTTAACGGTTTGAATTCTAAGCAAATAACCTTACAAGCAGTTGTTTTTTAGCTACTTTTCAGTTTTTTATGCTAACAACCAAAAGACCCAAACGACATTTCTCTTATTGTTCAGCAAGTTACTGTAAACCGTTTTCCCCTGTTATTCATCCAGCCCCCCGGCAAGCCCGTGATCCGGCTCGCAAAATCCCCACAAACCGCGCGAGCAAGAGTTGGCTACAGCTGGAAACCTCCCCGTCCCGTTCTCTCTGCGCCAGCCAAAAATGGCCGCACCGGCGCCCCCGCAAACCCCCATCTCGCCGCTCCCCCCGAGTTTGGATTTGGTCTGGCAGGGGGATGGCCGTATAATCCCCGCCTGTATAAATAAACAGGAGTGGTGATGGACGTTTCAACCCTGCTCGACGGGCTCAACGACAAGCAAAGAGATGCCGTTGCGGCGCCCCGCAGCAACCTGCTGGTGCTGGCCGGTGCCGGTTCGGGCAAGACCCGGGTGCTGGTGCACCGTATCGCCTGGCTGATGCAGGTGGAACGCTGTTCACCCTTCTCCATCATCGCGGTCACCTTTACCAACAAGGCGGCGGCCGAGATGCGTGGCCGGGTCGAGAAGGTGATCGGCGACGGCGTGCGCGGCATGTGGATCGGCACCTTCCACGGTATCGCCCACCGCCTGCTGCGGGCCCACCATCTGGATGCGGGCTTGCCGCAGGATTTCCAGATCCTCGACTCCGACGACCAGTACCGTCTCATTCGCCGGGTGCTCAAGGCGCTCAACCTCGACGAGAAGCACTGGGCCCCGCGCGCCGTGATGGGCTACATCAACGGCAAGAAGGATGAGGGCTTGCGCCCCGGCGACATCGACCTCTACGGCGATCCCGTCACCCGCACCTATCAGCAGATCTACAAGACCTATCAGGAGACCTGCGATCGCTCCGGTCTGGTGGACTTCGCCGAGCTGCTGCTGCGCGCCCACGAGCTGTGGCTCAACAAGCCGCACATCCTCGAGCACTACCGCGACCGCTTCCAGAACATCCTGGTGGACGAGTTTCAGGATACCAACGGCATCCAGTACGCCTGGCTGCGGATGCTGGCGGGCAACAGCGGCAAGGTGATGATCGTCGGCGACGATGACCAGTCCATCTACGGCTGGCGCGGCGCCAAGATCGAGAACATCCAGCGCTTCCTGACCGACTATCAGGGCGCCGAGACCATCCGCCTCGAGCAGAACTACCGCTCCACCGCCAATATCCTGAAAGCGGCCAACAGCGTCATCGCCAACAACGCCGAGCGCCTTGGCAAGGAGCTGTGGACCGAAGGGGCCGAGGGCGAGCCGATTTCGCTGTACGCCGCCTTCAACGAGGTGGACGAAGCGCGCTTCGTGGTCGGTCGCCTCAAGGATTGGAAGGAAAAGGGCGGCCTGTTGGCAGACTGCGCCATCCTCTATCGCTCCAACGCCCAGTCACGGGTGCTGGAAGAGGCGCTGATGCAGGACGCCATGCCCTACCGCATCTACGGCGGCCTGCGCTTCTTCGAGCGGCAAGAGATTAAAGACGCCATGGCCTACCTGCGGCTTATCAATAACCGTGGCGACGACGCCAGCTTCGAGCGGGTGGTCAACACCCCGACCCGCGGCATCGGCGATCGCACCCTCGAGATCCTGCGCGGCAACGCCCGCGATCAGGGGCTCAACCTGTGGCAATCGGCCAAGGGGTTGCTCAACGACAAGGTGCTGACCGGTCGCGCCGGTAACGCGGTGCGCGGCTTTGTCGATCTCATCGACGCGCTGGAGGAACAGGTCTCCCTGCTGCCGCTGCACCAGCAGGCGGATATCGCCATCCAGAACTCCGGCCTCAAGGCGATGTATCTGGCGGAAAAGGGCGAGAAATCCCAGGCGCGGGTAGAGAACCTGGACGAACTGGTCACCGCCTGCCGCCAGTACCAGCGTCCGGACGAGCTGGAGGATATGAGCGATCTCTCCGCCTTCCTCGCCCACGCGGCGCTGGAGTCCGGCGAGAATCAGGCGGACGAATATGCCGACGCGGTGCAGCTGATGACCTTGCACAGCGCCAAGGGCTTGGAGTTCCCGCTGGTGCTGCTGGTCGGCGTCGAAGAAGGGATGTTCCCCAGCCAGCAATCGACCGAGGAGTCGGGCCGGCTGGAGGAGGAGCGCCGCCTCTGTTACGTCGGCATGACCCGCGCCATGGAGAAGCTCTACATCTGTTATGCCGAGAGCCGCCGCATCTACGGCCGCGAGATGTTCCACAAGCCGAGCCGCTTTATCCGCGAGATGCCCGCTGAGTGTCTGGAAGAGATCCGGCTGCGCACTCAGGTCAGCCGCCCCACCCAGTACGGCCGCTTTAGCCAGAACGAGGTGCAGCAGAGCTTTGACGCCAGCGGCATCAAGCTCGGCCAGCGGGTGCTCCATCCGAAATTCGGTGAAGGGGTGGTACTCAACTTCGAAGGGGTCGGCCAGCAGAGCCGGGTACAGATCCAGTTCGACGACGTCGGCGCCAAGTGGTTGGTGACGGCGTATGCCAGATTGGAAGCGCTTTGATTTTTCCCGCCTTTTGATACAACCAACCCGGCTTAGGCCGGGTTGGTTTTTATATCAGGCATCGAGGCAACCTTAATAAGGCTAAGCCAGAATACGCATCATGAATAAAACCTACAGTGCTCTCTCTTTTAGAGGAATAAGAACCTGCATATTCTTTTTGGGAATACTTATAAGAGCATTTTCATTCCCGTCTAAATTACCTCTGACATAAATTATGTCATTTATATCTAAAATAACACGAAGGGGATTTGTTATACATAACTCCTCCTTACACTCTTTGATAAAAGAAGCAGGAATTATAGCCTGAGCAGATGAGCTCTTAAAAAAATAATATGTACGCTCTAACCCCCCACCTGCATTAATTAATGAAAACACTTTCGATGTATTTTTATATGCTATATTGGGAGACAATGAAAATATTAACCCCATTATATATATAGGGGCGGCAGGCGTGCTAAAAAATGTTCTTATATAATTCCGGTCACTATATTTTTTTGCATTTACTTCATAACCATTTTGTTTTCTTTGAGGTAAAATTATCATGTAATTTAATACCAAAAAAACAAAGGTCGCCATTATAGAATTTATATCTGAATCTAAACCAACTGTAAAGGTTATATATGAATAGAAAATAGTGTATGACATTACAGAGAAGAAACCAAGATACACGAAAGTAACGACATGAGCACCGAGTTTAGTCAAGTAACCAATCCTATTATCGTTATAGCTAATATTATTCCTTACAGATAAGACATGAATAGAAAACAGCACAGGAATTATTGCAAACCCAATAAACGTATAATTATTAAACGCATCATTCATGAACAATGCAAGCAGAAATAGTAACGGTGTGCAGAAAAAAATGATGTAATTTATAATGCTTGAAAAATTTTTATTTTTAACGCCAAATGTTTTTGTATAAAAAGCACCATGATAATCTATTTTCAATGGGTCAACAATAATCATGACTGACATTGATGAATAAAACAAAAATACACCAGTCAATAATATCCCTAGTATACCTAGAGAAGAAAAAATTGTAGGTAATGCACTTGAATCTAAAGGAAAGGGGATGTTTTCATAATATGTAAATATGACAAAATAGTAAATTCCTAATAGCGTCGAAAAAAAGAATCCATTCCCAATAAAAGTTCGTATATTTTTGATATCGACATTCATTTTATACCATCACCAATAAATATAAAAACCATCCTACGTTATATCTACATGGCTAAAAACTTGGAACATTATATTTTTAACCATAAGAAAATAGGCATGTCAATAAGACAAGGCATAATTTGGGCCGACGATATTAAATCGATAGACCCAACTTGCGAATATTTTATTTCTCACTATAAGCAGAGCTAATCAAGTAATCATCTGACAAACTAAACCTTAGGCCATTCCCATCTGAATCGACTCTCTTTAACCATGTCTGATTTATTAATGGACGACTTCTCAAAGCTCTTGATACGTTAGTAGGCTCTTTCTTTTTCATATCTCTTGAAATAAAGTTATTATTAATAACCCTTGTTATTTCAGCTCCATTTGCAGACTCAACACCATGCTCTTTTAGATATGTTAGAGCCTTTAAGATAAGTGATGAATAACTGTCGCTTTTCGAATTAGAGTTACCTCTAGGCTTTATAACAACAGCACTTCCCCTTATTGACTCTAAAGCGCTATGGTACAACATAGGAATTCTGTATGACGTTACAGACTTGTCGAACTTATACTTTCCTTTTTCAAAAAAACCTATACCACACAGATCTTCAGATTTGTATTTTGCCTCTTCAATATCAACCCCCCAGATAATAGACAATGTTTCTAATGTATATTCTGTTTTACCTCCACGAAGCTTCTCCATAAAGGTGACCAAGTGAGGATATTCAGCACAGAGAGTTTTTTCATATTTTGATTTTGAAACTATGTGTACAGCTTCTTTAAACACGCTTCGCTCGAAGAGCATATCATTTGCAGGCTCAATTTCATTCCTTTCAAGTCTCTTTATTTGTATTTCTTTTGCGCATTCCAACATGTGAATAACCTCTCGTGGAGCAACCACACCAAGGCCATCCTTTACTCGAGAGAATACCCAGTCAATAGTTGAAGGGTTTTTACCTGAATTTATTTTTTCAGGTAAAATTCTGTTTAAAAAAGCCTCTTGCTCATGAATGGAAATATTTGTCACATCATCGGAAACATTTAAAAAATCCAATATCGTTTGATTTTTAACTGTTCGTTTAAATATCAAATTTATGAGTCCATTCCTATCCCACGAGATCTGGCTTTCCTTGATTATATGACTTGCCTCAGAAAAACGACCACCCCATATACGTCTCCAAATGTCATCCCTAACAAAAATCTTCATTCCAATATTGTCAAAGCTTTTCATGTCATTATAAGTTTTAAATAACGCTCTTATGGCATTTTTCTCTAAATCCAGTGACTCAGTAAAAGCGACATCTAACCTATCAAATGCAATCCAAGACCTAACTTTATGATGCTCAAGGGCATTGTCTATAATAGATAAATACTCATTAACCCATAACTGAATATCACTACCTCTCTCACTCCTCTCATAATTTGCTTTACGTGTAAATGCAGTCGGCAAGCCACTTGATGGATCAATTGATAATGTATGCTCAATTGAACTAGCCTCCCCTTCTAAAACCCGGAGAGCAAAATCCTTTATTAATCTAAAAACAGTATGAATAGAAAACCTTTTAGGTAAAAGACCTGCTGTGCCTAACGCATCTCTGAGAGCCAGAGTCTCTGTGGTGTGTAGCCCTTTCTTATCTATTTCATTAACAAGAAGAGCGATCATGTATAGTTTCCAAAGATATACAAGAGTATTCTCTGTTGGTAATGTATCCCCCTCCAACGACTTAAATATTGTCGTACCTTTCATATTGTCCGCAGCAATACAAAGTGTAGGTATTGATAACGAGACATCTTTTTCAAACAAAAGGCAAAATAGTGCACTTTTCCCCGTCCCTTTGGCTCCAAAAATAATATCAATTTCATCTTTTAGCAGCTTTCGCCACTGATCTGTTTCAACGAAATACTCTGCCAGTTGGGCCCTTTCATCCTCAGCAACCCGCTCGCCAAAGTTTATATTCCTAAGAACATCTAATTTTTTATTTCTCACCTTACCTCCCACAGCCAAGAAAATAAAAACAAATTTAGATTTCATATAAACATATTAAAAATTGTTAACTAGTGTACCGTGACCTAAGCCTTGCCTGAAGCCTTTTAGCTAAGACATGTGAGATATAACAGGGTTACAATAGACTCCAATGGCCGTTGGGTCGATTCGCAAAGAGTGCCCGGATGTTCACATCTTAGGAACTACACGTCCCATCTGTTGTGCCATTCCCTTTATCTCAAATCGGCCATTGCCCTCCAGCGCCCCGCCGGCAGCCAAACGGGTGCTTGTGGCTTGCCGCCTGTCTGTATAAGACAAAACGATGGCATTTTCGCAAAACCTATAAATTAAATTTATACCAACCTTTTTGGCTGTTACTCAGGGCTCGGGGCCACCATCACAGGCGCCAACAAGGGGTTGGCCGATCTGAATTGCAACTGCGCGTTGCTTTAACCACACCGCCAGCCAAGGCATACTGCCCCGTCATCAGATGGGAGTCATTAATGTCTAAGTGGATACCGACACTACGCCGGATGGGGCGCTGGTTTTTGCGAAAAACGGCGCTGGCGCTGCTGACCAGCCTGCTGTTTATGATCTCGTTTACCCTGTTTCAATACGTATCGTGGTGGCCTGCACTGACCGAGGATACTTCCCTCGAATGGAGTGGCCTCTCTTCAGAAAGGACCTTTGCTGAACTGGCCCCAACCATGCTGGAGTTCAGCGCCTTACTCGCGTGTGTTTACTTACCCCTGTTTTTGCTGATACCCCGCCCGCTGTTGTTGCCGCTCTTTGCCGGACTCTGGTTGTGGCAAACCTATGACCTCGCCTTTATGACGCCAACCGCTTCGACCTGGCTGCCACACGAGATCATCTGGAGCTTTATCCTGCCCCACACCCACTGGCTGCTGCTCACGCTGCTGTCGCCTCTGCTGCTGATCCGCCATGCAGGCAGGCGGCTATTTGCAGCGGCTCCAGCCAATCAGAAATGAGCCACCTTGCTGGCAGGCCGTAAGCCACGGGATCTTACGATGACGATTCGCTAATCGAACCTACACGATGACTCAAAGCAGCTTGAGGCGATGTAATTGATGGGTGGGTAAGGCAGAGAGGGGAGATCAGAAACCCGGCCGCCAGATGGGGCGCGGCGGCCGGGTGAATTGTAAAGAGTAGGGTGACAGGGAAAGGGATCAGCCTAGTCTAATCAACTCGATGGGGGCGTAGCGCTCACCGGAGTTTGCCAGCAGCACGCACTTCTCATGCTCCGCCTGATAGGGGGTCATATTGTCGGTGTGGGCCTCTTTCAGAAAATCGACTGCGCCAGTGGCGGCAATCATCACGCGCTGACCCTGGTTCAGCACATTGCGGTTACGGTCATAGATCTTCATTTCATTCTCCTTTTCTTGTGTCCTGGCGGATGCGCAGGCGTCTGTCTAGGACAACGGCTTTCAGCCTACGCCCCTGAAAAAAGGTGATTTATGTCACAGATCAAAAAAGGGGCAGAGAGGGACTCATGGGGCGAAAAAGCGAGCATGGCCAGCGGCTGTCGCGCGCAATGGCGCTGCCCTGCCCTTTTCGTCGCTGCGGGCTCGAACCCGGCAGCGGTTGGGGTATATTGGTGGCCGATTAGCCAGTCTCATTCACCGTGGCCACGCAAGCGGGCCGCTGTTTCAACAAGATGGAGAGTGCTCATGAATCGCGACATTACCGCCCAGTTCATCAAGATGCTGACCAACCTCGACCACTGTCTGGCCAAGGCCGAGGCCCATGCCGCGGCGAAGCAGTTCAACGTGGAGAACTTCTTCGGCGAGCGGCTGATCGTCGATATGTTGCCGCTGTCCAAGCAGGTGCTGATCTGCTGCGATTCGGCCCGCGCCGTGGTCGCCACCGCCAGCCACAGCGAACTGCCGGCCATGGGCGATGATCCCAAAACCATCGCCGATCTGCGCGCCCATATCGGCAAGACCATCACCTATCTGCAAGGCAAGCTGGAGGCGGACTACAGCCAGTACGCCAGCGGTCGTTACGTGCCCCACTGGGCGGGCGGCAAGGGGATGGATGGCCATACCTGCGTCCATGAGTACGGCATTCCCAACTTCTACTTCCACCTCACCATGGCCTACGCCCTGCTGCGCCGCGCCGGGGTCGCTCTCGGCAAGCGCGACTATCTGGGCGGGCTCAACCTGCAATAAGCGCCGCGCCGCCACAGGCGGCAAACAGATAGCAAAAGCCTGCACGCGGCTAATGCCAGTCAGTTAAGCCTGACTGGCATTGTTTTTATTGGCTTTTTTCACACTATACCTCTGTGGTCTTGCCTTCACACTGCGGGGGTAACTCCGCTCCCTTCGCTCCGGCAATACAAACTGCCCCGCCTGCTTATCCAGTTCCGCCACACGCTTCGGGATACTCCCCGGTGACAGGTACGGCATGCAGCTCAGTTCATGGATGAGATAGACCGACGCCATGTGAAAACTCAGCTGGCTCTCCGTGTATCCTTTCAGACTTGCCGCCATCTTCACCATCTGGCTGCGCAGCAGGTTATACGCCAGCAGCACGCCCCACAGCTCTTGCCGTATCCCCGCCGCCTTCTTGCTGCGCAGGGTCAGCCGGTGTTGTTGCAGGCTGTGCTTCATCTCCCGATAGCCCAACTCGATTTCCCAGCGGTGGCTGTAGAGCTCGACGATGTCGGCGCCCGGGAAACGCACCGGGTCAACCATTGAGGTCAGCACCTGCCGCTCTTTGCCGTTGATAATGCGAGTCAGCAAGCGGGCTTCTAGCGTCTCTGGCAGTTGCGGCCACTTCTTCCGCGCCTGTGGGCTGGTTTTCAGCAAGACCAGTGCATCCTGGCGCCCCAGTTTGCGCACCACCTCGTATTGCGTGCCCTTTTTGAGCGGCAGCAACCAGTGCCGCTCAACGCCCGTTGGCTGCCATGCGTGGAGCAGGCCGAGAGAGTAAAACCCCTTGTCGAACAGGGTGAGCGAGTGGTCCGGCGTGCGTGCGACAAGCTGTTCGGCCAACACCATCTCGTTGACGACGCAGCTCTCCATGACGGCCTGCACAAGTAGGTGACTGGTCAGCTCCATCTGGCAAAGCATGCGCACCTGCGGATAGGTGGTCTCGCCATGCTGGGTGCCGGGTTTGGCAAACTCGGCGGCATTGTCCGGGGTATCGGATGTGCGCCACATCACGCCATCAACGGCGAGCAGTTGCAGCTCGGCCCAACCGGGATGATTGGCCTGCTGGTGCCAGCGCGAGGCGGTCTCGTGAAACAGCCGCTCGATGCTCTTGTCCCCCAGTTTTTGGCGAGCTTGCAGGAAGGCACTGGGGGCGACGAAGGGGCGGTCGCCGGGCAACAGGATATCGAGCTGATTGACCTGCTGGGTCATGGGGACGTGGCGGAAGATGGCCATGCCAATGATGGCCCAGACCAGACGCTCCATGGGCATGCGGCGGCGACGCAGGGTCACGACATTCTCTTCGGCGAGCAGCGTCGTGATGAGCTCGGGAGGAATGAGGTCGGAGAGTGACTCAAACTGAGCAGCATTGCTGGCGTGGAGGAAGTCGAGAGCGT
>NZ_JBGLRC010000012.1:0-123383 GCF_041402345.1 Aeromonas sp. S11(2024)
CTCACGCACAAAGTTGAGTAACTGAGCCAATTGGGGGCGGTCGTCCCTTGCCCCACTGACTTTCTCCTGAAAAATCGTGCTGCACTCAGCCAGTGCCTGAAGCTGGGTGTCCAGGCTCTGCCCGACGGTACTCACGCGTGCATAACCCACCAGTGCCATGGTCTCCTCCTGGTCAATAGGGCAGGGTACAATGACGGCACAAGTCAAAAGCCTGAAACCAACCCTATTGACTTGAAAACAGTGCCTTTTTAGTGCGTATTCGTGCATGTCACTAGGGCCTGAGCTATTGACCCGGCGCTAGCAGTTGGATCCAGTAATGAGCCGTTCTGTGATTGCCGTGGATATCGATTTGCGAATGCAATCGGACTGGAGGTCGTGAAATGGGCCCTATAGGGAGGGCCTCATGATTCAGTAGAACCGCTTGCCCATTCCAGAGGACATCAGCAGTTAACCGGGGGAAGGGGATGGGCTCCCTTTCCCCAATTTGTTGGTGAGTGGACTCCTTCTTGGTTGTGGCCTCTGTGTCGTTCTGGTTGCTTGGCTCTGTGGTGCGGCATGCGAGGTTGTCGCTTCCACACCAGCGTTATCATTCGCCGTCTCGTCGCTGTTTGCTTCGGGATAGAACTCCTCCAACAGCATCGGCACCTCTTCATCGATATCTTCAAACTGGCCGTTACGCAGCAATTCACGCGCGGCATGCTCCATCTGGTCGATGGCGAGCCCCGCCTCTTGATCACGCCGGGCGGCCTCTTGTGCTTGCCTGACTGCCTCAGTCAGGTTGGTTTCTTCCCGCAAGGTCAAATCCACGTAGTAGACCGGTGTGCGGTACGACTGGGTGGTGCTCTTGGCTCGCAACCGCAGGGTGAGCGGCAGATAGCGGGTATGGCCCCCGCTCACTGCCTCCAGGTACTTCAGTCGAGCCGCCAGGGTGCGTACCGAGTTGTAGCCGGTGGTGCGGAAGATAAAACTGCCCAGCTCATCCCCTTGCCCCTCCACAAACAGGTTCAGTCGTCCGTACAGCTTGCAGCCCTGTTGCCCGCCAAAGGCGCAGCGCTCGGGTCCAGGGCAGCAGACCTCCTCCATGCCTTGTGCCCCCACGCGTCTTGCCACCTCCCCATTCCCGACACAGAGCGGCCTGCCGGTTTGCCGGTCAAACGCGCTGTATTCCGCCCGCAGATTCAGGTCGCTGTCGTTGAATAACACTCGCACCGGAATGGCGCGGATCTTGGTTTGCTCCTGCCCTTGGCCACTTTTCTGCGATGAGTAGTGTTGATGCAGGGGATGGAGCAACCATTCCCCCTTTTGCTGTATCTGGGTGGTGAGGGTGAAGCTGTCGTCCTTCTCCGGTACCCATTTATCCTGTTTTTGCACCAGCTTGCCGATGCAGATCCGCCCGATCACGGGCGGGGTGATCGCCAGTCCTTTGATCATGGTGTTTGCCTCAAGGGTTGAATGGTGAAACGGCGCACGCCGGGCACCGGTTTGACGTAACGGGTGAGCAGGTCGGGATGATCCTGACCGAGCTTATCCAGATCCGGCGCCAGCCGGTCTTTGCTGCGCTTCCAGGTGATCTTGCCATCGGCAAACAGCCCGGCTGTCGCTTCACCCAAGGTCGCTTGCAGCCGCTGTTTGATTTGTGACTCCTGCAGCTCGACGGCTTCCTTCTGCTGTCGCAAGCGCAGCAGTTCGCCAAACAGCTGGTTGAACTCGGGGGAATCGGAGAGATCCAGCGTCTGGCCATCATCACGTGGAAACAGCCAGCTCAGAGCATTGGCAGCATCACTCGAGCCGTCAGGCTCTGGCTGCTGATCTTGTTGCACCATCTGCCAGAACTGCGCTTCCCGCTCGGTGAGATCTTGGATCTTCTCCTCATCACGCTCGATGCGGTAAATCCGAAAATCCTGGCCACCGATCAGCACAGCCACTTCGGCCCAGGCATGGCCGGTGACGGCCAGTTGATGGAGTACCTGACACTGGTAAGCCACCGGCACCCCTTCCTCCCACTGGGGGGCGCTGTGATAGCTGGCGGTCTTGATCTCCAGAATGCCCGGCCCATCGGGATGGCCGACTACCTCCCGGTCGAGGTTGGCGAGCATGAAGGGTTGCTCGGGATGTTGCAGTACTGCATTGACTCGGCGTACACGAAAGCCGGTGCGTTTGGCGTAGACCTGCGCCAGCACAGGTTCGAGCTCGATGCCCCACAGCACAGCTTCCTTATGGGAGATATCCTCTGGCTCCTTGCGGCCGGTCTTCTCCAGCCACAGGCTGAGCGGGCATTTGTAGGGGGATAGTCCCACTGCCACTGCGGCATCGGAGGAGCCAATGCCAAGTTTGCGGATAGCGAGCCACTGCTCGCGGGTTAATTGGGTAGTGGAGGCCAGCCGTAGGGCTTGGCCATATTTTGCTTTTGCTTTCATGACTAGTCCTTGTTGACGGCATAAATGGCGACGCCCGGTTTGGCTTGCGCCAGTCCGGGTGAGGTCGTTATGCAGTTTGAATAGGGAAGAGGAGTTACTGCAGCAGAGTGAGTGCCTGATTCAGGGCTTGGGATTTGAGTTGGGCGCCCTGACCAAACCAGGCGGAATCAAGCCGGTGATCTTGGCTGCGGGCACGCCGGTGGTGATCCACGTATTCGGTGACCGCATTGACCAGCCCCCAGGCGGTATGACGGGAACTGGCAAGCTCTGAGCCCATACCCGCGCCCTGATAGAGCTCATGCAGCCGTTGTACCGGCTTGGTGAGAATGATGCTCTCCTCATCCAGCGGTTGCGCCAACAGGTCGCTGAAAAAGCGCAGTGCCTCTTCAGGGGCTACGGGCCGTTGTGCCAACGCCTTGGTCTGCGTCTTGAACTCATCCCAATGAGACAGCCCGAGCCCAAGCGACTCTTTGACGGCAGCGGCATCGAACTGAGTGGAGTGGGGCACCTTGATGGCTCCGGTAGCGCCACGCAGTGCCATCTGCAGGGTGTTGTTGCAGACCACTCGCAGCGAGGTGAACTGTGCCGTGGTGCAGAGCGTGCCGTCGCAGCTGGTTGCCAGCAGTAGATAGGACTTTACCAAGTCATTGCCTTTGAGTTTGAGATCCTGGCCGGTCTTAGCCAGTGCCCACAGCTTGCGGCCACCTTTGAGCGAGCCTGCTGTTTCTAGCTTAAAGCCACCGGCTTCCACTAGGTCTTGATAGAAGTGCAGTACCTCTTGAGGCAGTACCACGTTGTAACGCTGAGAGACCACCGACAGGGGGGCAAGGGTATCGGAGCGATAAAGTACCTTGCTGTCGCTGTAGGGGCGGATATGTAGTGCATCGGAGGCGACGTTAAACATCACGTCGCTCTGCTCGATGGTCCAATCCATCCCGGCTGCCTGCAGCCAGATATCGAGAGATTGTTGCGGGGGTAAGACATTGCCAAGGCCATGCCAAGGGGTTTGGCCGGTGTAGGCCATGGTGTCAATCAGGTGAGCCATATCTCCTCCAGGAATAGTGAAATGCAGACATTCAGCCTGCTAACTCATGGGGGTGATATAGGTTTGAAAGTTTATTGAATAGGATGTATTTACCATTCAATTCTCATTTTTTAAGAGTGGCGTTACAGCATGATGGTGTTGTGCAATGAACTGCATTGGAGGGGTACGGAGAGGGGTACGGGGCCAAAAACGACCAAGGGGTTGGCATCATGGCGATGCCAACCCCTTGTTTTATATGGCGCTCCCGACTGGAGTCGAACCAGTGGCCTGTCCCTTAGGAGGGGACCGCTCTATCCTGCTGAGCTACGGGAGCTGTGTGGCGGGCATTATACAAGAAGCAACTCCCTTTTAAACCCTTGATTCTTATTCCAATACTGCCAAATCCCCATTCTGGATGTTAAACGGCGAATATTTGTTCTGGCTGCTGATGATGGCGCCATCGTCGAACACCTGCACCACTTCGAAGAGTCCGTCGGCCGGGTTGCGCATCATGCGCGATTTGCCGTAGGGGTCGATGAAGTCGGCGTTGTGCTGGATGCGGAACTGATCGCCGAGTTTGACGCCGTTGCGCCGCCCCAGATTGATGTAGGGGCCACGTTCGTTCTGGCCTACCACCCGGGCGGTGACCGGGGCGCAGGTAAGCTGGGCCACCAGATCCTGAGCGGCCTGCTGCAACTGGTAGTTGACCTCCTGGCCATAGCTCGATTGCCAGAACTGGCCGCTGCTGCTGCCCACCTGTTCCCGCTTGCCAAAGGTCCAGGTGGCACGTCCTTCGTAGACCTTGCGGTTGACCAGACTGCCGTTGATGCCATCGAACAGGTAGAGCTGCATGCGAAAGTTGCGCACCGGATCCTCATACCAGCTGGTCAGCTGGTTGCCCTGCGGCTCTATGGAGAGATCGTCGATGCTGCCAAGCACCAGATATTGGCTGTCGGTACGCAGGCTGAGCGCCTTGATCTCTTCCAGAGCACTGCGATCCCCCTGTTGCAGATGGAGCGGATCGATGCGCAGGTTTTCATCCAGCCACTGGCGCACCGCGACCCCTTGCGGCGCATTGGCGAGAGTTTCGAATAGCCGGCGCGAGAGGTTTTCCGGCATGTCGTCCATGGCGCCGTAGCTGGCTTGGTCCGGATAGCGCATCCGCAGCCTGACCAGTGTCAAATCCTTGGCGAAGTGCTGGGTCTGGCAGATCTGGCGCTCGGCCTGAATGTCGGCCACTAAGGTGATATACATGCGGCCGTTGCGCACCTCTTCCCGCTTGAGCCGGTACTGGCGAATGTCGCCGCCGGAGCGGATCTGGATCTGCTCGGATCGCAGGCTGCCATTTTCCAGACGCTGGACGCTGGAAACGGCCGCGCCGCTGGCCAGCAGCGCCTGACGCAGGGCGTCGCGGGTCGCCTGCTCGCGGGCATAGACCTCATCGCCCCCCAGAATGGCGGCGCTGCCCTGCGCTTCGATAAGCTCGGCGCGGGCGCTCAGGCTGGCCAGCAGCAGGGTCAACAGCAGCGGTAATTTCATAGCAGATACCTTGAGTTGGCGGGCAGCCGAGCCATTTTGAGGAAATGGCGCCTGCTGGCCGACATGGATCACAACACGTTCCAAGTGGCAGCGCACGTTGGCGCTGACGATGACCATTAAAAAGCAAGAATCATGCCTCATTCCCGGCTCAAGCTTTGTCCGGCGCGTCCGATAATAAGTCAGGTGCAGATACAGGAAAGGTATCCATGAACAAACTCATCACGGCGTTGGCGCTTGCCCTGGCATTGACCGGGTGCGGCTCCGACCCTATCAATCGGGATCAGGGTGACCCCCGCCAGGCGGCGCAGGGGATGGAGCTCAACTGGCTGGTGGCGCGCATGACCGATCAGCTGATGGAGCGCAAATCGCTGACCACCCTGACCGAGCCCATCGCGGTGGCCTCTTTCGTTGATCTCGACACCCTGCAGGATACCAACTGGATGGGGCAGCAGATTGAGGAGAGCTTTATCTACGAGCTCAACCGCCGCGGCGAGGTGGTGGTGGACTTCAAGCTGACCGGTAGCATCAAGGTGACGCCGCAGGGGGACTTCGTGCTGAGCCGCAACTACAAGGAGCTCTCTTCCCGTTTGCCGATCTCCCGCATTCTGGTCGGCACCTTCAGCCGCAATAACAAGGGGATCCTGGTCAACGCCCGCGTTATCGACATGCGCACCAAGATGGTGGAGACCACTGCCCAGAGCCTGATCCCGCAAAAATATCTGTTCGGTGCCAACAATTCGTTTGGTCGGGCATCGATCAATCGCGGTTATCTGATGCGTGACAGTCAGGCCCGGCCGGGCGGTCATCTGGTCAACCTGACCCCGTGAGGAGCGAGTCATGAAGATCCTGTTTGGTTGCCTGTTGGCACTCTTGCTCACCGGTTGCAGCTACAACCGGGTGGTGGATTACACCCAGGGTGGCAAGCCCGATGATTTTCCGGTGCTCAAGGCGGTGGGCTATGCGGTGATCGACATCCAGCCTGGCCCCTCCCAGTCGGAGAAGATGCTGCAAGCCATTCGCGCTTCCAAGATGGATGCTTATCGCGAGCTGGCAGAGCAGCTCAATGGTCAGCAGGTGCGCGGTCAGAGCAGCTACCGCGACTTGACCCAGACCTCCAACTCGCTGGATGTGTCGGTCGCTGGTGTGGTGCGTGGTGCCCGGGTGGTTGCCTCTTATCCGCGCGGCAATACCTATGCCACCGAGATGGAGCTCGATACCCGTGCTCTCTACAACATCAATCAGTTGATGGCGGGTCAGTTCTGAGTTGATTGCCTGACCTGAAAACAGGCATCAAAACAAAAGGCGAGCAGGGTGCTCGCCTTTTGTCGTTGTGGGCTGGTTAGCTCCCCATCAGCACCGGCGGCACTGCGGTGGGTTTCACATCCTCGCTCGGGTAGCAGCCAAGCACCTTGATATAGCGGGTGATCTTGGTCAGCTCCACCAGTGCGGCCTGCATCGCCGAGGTCTGCAGGTTGGCGGAGACATCCAGATAGAACATCTCTTCCCACGGGTTGCCCTGCACCGGACGGGATTCCAGCTTGGTCATGTTGATCTCGTGGCTGCGCAGTACCAGCAGCGCCTCGACCAGCGAACCCGGCTTCTGGGAGGTGGACATGATGAGGGTGGTCTTGGCCGGGATCTGCGGCGCCACGTCGATGGGCTTGCGCGCCACCACGATGAAGCGGCTGTAGTTCTCTTTCTGGTTGGCGAGCTGCTCGGCCAGCACGTCCAAGCCATACAGTTCACCACCGGCGGCGCTGCCGATGGCGGCGGCCTCCGGGCTGGCCAGTTCTTTCACCTTCATCATGGCACTGGAGGAGGAGTCGCAGATCTCGTGACGGGCTCCTTCCAGCTTGCTCAGATAGTGGGAGCACTGCTGAAACACCTGCGGGTGGGCATAGAAGGTCTTGATGCGGCCAAGCTCGGTCGGTACGGCAGTGAGGATGCAGTGCTCAATGGGGTAGGTGAGCTCGCCGACGATGGAGAGGCTGGTGTGCTGCATCACATCATAGACTTCGTTGATGGAGCCCGAGCTGGTGTTCTCGATGGGCAGCACGCCAAAGGCGGCGCGACCCGACTCCACCGCATCCAGTACTTCGCGGAAGTTCTGGCAGTTCACCTCGATCACCTGATCCTTGTAGCGCGCCAGATATTTGCGTGCGGCGAGGCTTGAATAGGAACCGCGCGGCCCAAGATAGGCGACGCTGGTCATCGGCTCCTGCTGCTCCGGGTTGAGCAGGCTCTGCAGATAGGCCTGCTGGGAGAGCACAGAGTCTTCGATGATGGTGTGATAGATGCGAGTGATGTACTGGGCATCTAGCCCCAGCACGCGCCCTTTCTGGATCAGGGCGACCAGCAGCTCCTGCTCCCGCTGGTGGTCACGGATGGGGCGCGGGTTGGCTTGCTTGGCACGGGCGACCTCGATGCTGAGGGTCTTGCGTTTCGCCAGCAGGGCAAGCAGCTCCTGATCCAACCGGGTGATGTCTTGTCTGATCTCGTCGAGCGTTGCCATGATTGTTCCCTATCCAAGTAATCGATTGATATTAATGCAAAAAAAAGCCTCCGCTAGGGGAGGCTTGATTCGTCTTTGCTTTCTGTTCACACGACGACAGGCCTTCCCTCAAGCGGGCCGGATAAACGAGAAAGCAAAGAAGAATGGTGCGTGCATAGGTGTGTCCTTGAAGTAACGTCATAACCATTAAGGGATTTGCCGGTCTGATGCAAGTAAAACTTGCCCGCGGGCGGGGATGGGGGCAGGGTATCCGGTTAAGAAAATGGCGTATGAATGATGTTCTATTGACTCTGTTTTGATGACTGAAACCCAGTGGGGGAGGTAAAGACGATGGCGATTATTTTCGATCTGGGGCGGGTGGTGGTGAGCTGGGATCCGGTAGGCATCGTACGTTCCGTGCGTGGCCCGCAAGGGGCCGAACAGTTGGCCGAGCAGCTCTTTAACCACCCGGACTGGCTGGAGGTGGACAGAGGCACCATGTCGCTCCACACCATGGCCCGGGAAGCGCAAGCGCGCACTGGCCTCTCGACGGCGGAAAATCTGGCCATTTTACAGGCAGTTCCCGCTTCCCTGCTGCCAGATCCCGCTATGCTAACCCTGATAGCCGAGCTGCACGGGGCGGGGCACACCCTGTATGCCCTCTCCAACATGGGTCATGCCAGCATCGACTGGCTGGAGCAGCATCAGGATTTCTGGCGCTTCTTTAGCGGCAAGGTGGTGTCGGCGTGGGTGCGGATGATGAAGCCGGAGCCGGATATCTATCGCTATCTGCTGGTGTCGTTCGATCTGAAACCGGCAGAGTGTCTCTTCATCGATGACAGTCCCGCCAACATTGCGGCCGCCGAGGCCCTCGGTATCAGGGGAATCGTCTTTACCGACGCGGCGAGTTGCCGCCAGCAACTGGGTGAGCTGGGCTGTTTGCCCGCCACCGGCAGGGGGTGATGCCCCTCTAGGAGCACTATGGAGCATGGCCGGTTTCGCAATTGGCTCAGTCATTATCCCGAGGCGACCCTGATCATCGCCTGCAAGGATGGCAGCGGTTATCAGCTTTGTGTTGAGGCAGAAGGGGAGTGCCTCTGCCTGACCGACAGCGAGGGAGGGCGCCTGACTTTCACCTCGCTGGATCAGGCGCAGGGTTTCTTGCGAGCCCATCGGGTTCACCAAGCAAGATTACGAATTTATGACGCCCAAAATGAAGATTTAGCAGCAGAATCACAGGAAATAATCATCAAGTTTTAATTTTAACCAGACTCTTTAAGGGTCTATTCAGTTTGTTTGCCGCACAATACTGCACCTGTTCATCATCCGGAGCTGTTTAATGGGTGCCAATGTAGTTGTACTGAATCAGGGATATGATCACTCTTTTCAAGCCAGGGAACAGCTGCTGATTGAGCGACTGGCAAGTTTTGACGAGCTGGTTGTCTCTTTTTCGGGACGGTTGGAATCCTGCTACAGCATCGAGCTGTGCCGCGCTGCCGGTGTGAAAATCCACGCAATTACCCTCGATAATCCGACTCGCAGTCGCAGCGAAGTGGCCCGAGCCCGCCGTTATTGCCAGCGTTATGGCATCGATCACTGGGTCATCAAGAGTGACGAGATCGTCTTTTGCGATCGCCTGCCAAATATTGAAGGGCTGATCGACCCGGTTCGCCGCATTGGTGAGTATGTGCAGACTCGTCCGGAGTGGACTCATCTGCCGTTGCTGGTTCCGGCAGCGGTGGAGGAGCGTGATGATTATCTTGCCCAGTTCGGGTCTCTGCCTGCCAACTCAATCTGGTTTTTTGCCGAAAACGGATTGATGCGCCGCGATTATCGTTACGGCTTCAACAAGCGTCAGCTCGGTCGTTGGGGCAAGGGGAGCAACGGTTGCCTCAGCAATCGCTTCATCAATCCACGGCAGCTTGAGCAGCGTTATCTGCGAATGGTGGATCAGGCAGAGCAGATGCTGGCCGACATGGGGCTGGACGAGGCACAGGTCTTTTTCCATACCCTGTGCGACTGCTCCACCACCCTGGCCCGGGTGCGTCTGCCCGAACATCAGCGTGCGCAGGCCTTTGATATGCAATCGGATATTTTGTCTGCCCTCAAGGGGAGCAAGTTCGATCTGGTAACCCTGGATATGGCACAAAAAGAGCGACACGATGTCGCCATCTAGCCTGCGGGCAAGCGATGCGGGTACCAGAACGTGAGTGCTGTCATAGGCAAGGGGCGACGGGACTGTTTATACTGTCGCCCTTTCACCCGTTACCGAGCTTCGCCCTATGAAACCCTTCTCCCGTCTGCTGATTGCCCTGTGCCTCTCCCCCGTACTGGCGCAGGCTGCCCCTCTTTCTCAGGTGACGCTGCCCGATGGTCGGCAGGTTCAGCTCAACGACGACTTCACCTGGGAGTATCTGGTGGTCAAACCGGCCGAGTCCGTACAGGGCGTGGCTGCTGATGGGAAGGCTGGGGCCGTGGTGGCCGTCGCTGCTCCGGTGCTGACCGATCAGGCCAAGGCCAATCCGGAACTGCTTGCCCAGATGGCGCGTGACGGTGTGGTGGTCAAGCTGGACAAGATCGAGGGATCTGACCCGCTGGTGCTGACCTTTATGGTGAGCAATACCGGCACCCGCAATGTAGTCGGGGTGCGTGGCATGGTGACCCTGTTCAGTGCTGACGGGGTGCAGTTGAGCCGTCAAGAGGCCCGCTTCTGGGTTGCCGAGAATCGTCTGCCGGAGACTTATCTGCGCAAGGGGCAAGCCCGTCCGTCGCTGGCCCTCGAGATCCCCCGTCCTGCCGGATTGACTGGTCAGCCGCTGGTGCGGGTCGAAATTGACGAGGTGGTCTTCCGCTGATTTGGCGTTGTTCCGGCCCATGCAAACCGCTTGGGCCAGCAACTTGTTACCGCTGACACCCCCTGCAATATCTGCTTACATCTGACATGGTTCTGCAACAGCTTGCAGCTCGGCAAGCCGGGAACCTGATCGCACAATGACTCCATACCAGCTCGCTAGCAACGGGCCCAATCACATGGAGTTATCATCATGAAAAAAACAACTGTCTCTCTTCTGGTTCTGGCCGGGTTTGCCTCTACTTCCGTCATGGCGCAGGATGCCTTCAGCTACGCCAAGGGTTCCGCCACCTGGGCGCACACCAAATCCGACTATCTCAGCGGTACCTTCAGCAATGACAGTAAAGGAACCCGTGATTTTGGCGGTCTGAGCCTGGATCTCTCCAAGAGCTTCGGTTCCAATTTCTATGGTCGCGGCAGCACTGAATACACCTCTCGCAGCAACGGCAACGACAGTATGTCGATCTCCAGCATCGGTGTCGGTGTCTTTACTCCGCTGAGCACGGGTCTGAACCTCTACGGTGAAACCGGTGTGACCGGCTACATGCTGGAGCGTGAACTTGCCAGCGATATCGCTAACAAAGGGTGGGATGCTGTTGCTCGCAAAGATAGCGGCAGCATGTACGGTGAAGTGGGTCTGCGCTACGACATCGGCAATGTCGAGCTCTCCACTGCCTACCGCTACGCCAACATGACCGACGATATGCACGACTTCAAGGTGGGCGGTGCCTACAAGCTCAACCAGAACTGGGCGCTGACTGCCGATTACACCTATCGCAACTGGGATCTGCAAAAAGGTTCCATCTCCAGCCTGGGTGTGAAGTACAGCTTCTAATTTTCCTTCCCGTAGTCCGTAGTGTCTTGATTTTTACCCATGGCGTTCGCCATGGGTTTTTTCTTTTTCCGGTGATCCCTTTTTTCTCCTTGTGTCGTATCAGTCGCAAATAGTTATACAACTTTCATTTTTTTGTATAACTGCTATAACTGAATCAATGCTTATACAAGGAGCGTCATCATGTACAAGATTAAAGTCGGTATCAGTGCCTGCCTGCTGGGACAAGAGGTGCGTTTCGATGGGGGCCACAAGCGCTCCAGCTTCTGCGAACGGGATCTTGGCGCTCACTTTGACTACCACCCCGTCTGTCCCGAGATGGCCATTGGTTTAGGGGCGCCTCGCGCCGCCATCCGGCTGGTCAAGCGCAACGGCGAGATCCGCGCCGAGGCGAGCAACGGTAGCTTCGATGTCACCGAAAAGCTGATTGCCTTTAGCGAGCAGAAAGCGCGCCAGCTCGACTTTATCTCCGGTTATATCCTCTGTGCCAAATCACCCAGCTGTGGCATGGAGCGGGTCAAGGTCTATGGCGCCAACAACGAGGGGAGTGCCAAGGAGGGGATTGGCTTGTTTGCCAAGGCGTTGATGGAGGCCAATCCCCTGTTGCCGGTGGAAGAGGATGGCCGCCTGTGCGACCCCATCCTGCGCGAGAACTTCGTGCTGCGGGTCTTCGCTTACCACGACTGGCAGCAGCTCTGCGCCCGCGGCATTACCGCCTCTGCGCTAATCCGCTTCCACTCCCGTTACAAGTATCTGGTGCTCTCCCATGCCACCACCCACTACCGCATCCTCGGCAAGCTGCTCGGCAATCTGGGCAAGTCCACCAATTTGCAGGAGGTGGCCGACAACTACATCAAGGGATTGATGACCGCGCTGACCCTGCGGGCCAACCGTCGCAGCCACACCAATGTGCTGATGCACCTGCAGGGCTACTTCAAGCGGGTGCTGACCCCGGCCCAGAAGCAGGAGCTTGCCGATACCATCGACAAGTACCGCACCGGCATCTTCCCCTTGCTGGTGCCGCTCACCCTGATCCGTCACTACCTGCGCGAGTACCCCAATCCCTATCTCGCCGAGCAGGTTTATCTCAATCCGCACCCCGATACGCTCAAGTTGCGTTACGGGCTCTGAATCCGTGCTGTTGCCCCGGCGCATGGTTTGCGCCGGGGAGCCTTACCCCTCTGTTTGATGGACGTTGTCATGTCTGATTTACCGCAAGAAGTTGCTCCTCTGGCTGATGAGGGGATCTACCCCATTCGCGAGGTCTCCCGTCTCACCGGCGTTAACGCCGTGACCCTGCGCGCCTGGCAGCGCCGCTACGGTTTGGTACAGCCGGCCCGCACCGAAAAGGGCCACCGCCTCTACAGCGAGCAGGATATCCGCCAAATCGGCGAGATCCTGAGCTGGCTGGAGCGGGGAGTGAGTATCGGGCAGGTGAAGGGGCTCTTGAGCGAACCCCATTCCGCGCCGGTGAGCGATCACTGGCAGCAAACTCTGGAGCAGTTCAGTCAGGCGCTGCTTGCCTTCAACCAGCGCAAGGCGGAGTCCGAGCTTAACGACCTGCTGGCGAGTTACCCGTTCGAGCTGGTGCGCAGCCGGGTACTGCAACCGCTGGTGGAGCGGCTGTTGGGGCTGTGGCGCGAGCGGCCCGATGGCGAGTTGTTGCAACAGGTGTGGCTGGGCTGGCTGCATACCCGCTTCGCCCGCCACCTGATCGAGCAGGAGAAGGGCGTGCCGATCACGCTGGCGAGCTGGGGACAGGTGGGCCCCCTCGATCTGGTCTGGGCCGCCTACGAGCTGATCGGTCAGGGCTATGAGGTGCAACTGCTGGGGGCTGTCGAACCTCGCCATGTCAGCCTGCTGGAAGGACGTGCCGTTACCCCCTGGCTGGTGCTGCTGGGAGCTGGTCTTGGCAAACAGGAGCTGGCCGCCGGATGGCCCGTCGGTACGCGTCTGTTTGGCGAGTTGGGGCGCCTCTACGACGATGAGTGGCTTAAAACCCACGGCTGGCAGGCGAGCCTTGCCGAGCTGATGGTGGACGCACCTGCTGCGGCTGGTGCCAGCGGACGCGGGAGGAAAAAATCATGAAGCTGGTCTGGTTGCGCAACGATCTGCGCCTTGCCGACAACCCGGCGCTACGGCATGCCTGCGCCGGTGATGAGCCGGTGGCCGCGCTCTTTATCATCTCTCCCACCCAGTGGCGGCAGCACAAAATGGCCCCGATTCGTCAGCGCTTTATGTTAGCGCAGGTCGATGTGCTGGGCCGCGAGCTGGCGGCCCTCGGCATCCCGCTCCATCTGCTGCGAGTGGAGACTTTTGCCGAGGCGCCCGCTGCGTTGGCAGACCTATGCCGCGAGCAGGGGGTGACCCAGCTCTATGCCAATCAGGCTATCGAGATCGACGAGCAGCGTCGCGACCACGCTGTCAGCGCCGCGCTGGCAGAACAGGCGGTGAGTTGTCACTGGCTCAACGGCTGTTGCGTATTGCCGCCGGGGCGGGTGCTGACCGGCTCGGGTGAGATGTTCAAGGTCTTCACTCCTTTTAGCCGTGCCTGGCTCAAGGCCCTCGACGAGGAGGGGTTTGTCATTCATCGCGCGCCCACTGCTCGTGGTGAGCCGCTGCCGTGGCAGCCGCTGGCCGAGCGGGACTTCGTCGATGCCGCCCTTGGCGAACTGACGGCAGACCCCCGCTGGCCTGTGGGCGAGGTGGAAGCTCTGCGTCGTTTGAACATTTTTCTGGAGCAGGCGG
The DNA here is from genome assembly GCF_041402345.1 of Aeromonas sp. S11(2024). NCBI lineage: Bacteria > Pseudomonadati > Pseudomonadota > Gammaproteobacteria > Aeromonadales > Aeromonadaceae > Aeromonas > Aeromonas sp. S11(2024). The sequence continues at coordinate 13,903 of NZ_JBGLRC010000012.1, forward strand.
TGCTCGACTATGGCGAGACCCGGGATTTTCCTGCCATCGCGGGCACCTCTGTGCTTTCCCCCTATCTGGCGGCGGGCATCATCAGTCCTCGTCAGTGTGTGGCGGCGCTTCAGCAGCGGCTTGGCTATCGGCCCCAGTCCAAGGCCCAGCCCGGCTTTGTCTGGCTCAATGAGCTCATTTGGCGTGAGTTCTATCGCCACCTGCTGGTGCTAATCCCGACCCTCTCCATGAATCGTCCCTTCAAACCCGAGACGGCAGCCTTGCCGTGGAGCTGGGACCCGGATGCCTTCGCTGCCTGGTGCGGGGGCCGTACCGGCTACCCCATCGTCGATGCAGCGATGCGCTGCCTCAACGCCACCGGTTGGATGCACAACCGGCTGCGAATGATAGTGGCCAGCTTTCTCACCAAGGATCTCCATATCCACTGGCGGCTCGGGGAGGATTACTTCATGAGTCGGCTGATCGATGGGGATCTGGCGGCCAACAATGGCGGCTGGCAGTGGGCAGCGGGCACCGGCGCCGATGCGGCGCCCTATTTTCGGGTGTTCAACCCCACCACTCAGGGGCAACGATTTGATCCACAAGGGGAGTTTATCCGTACCTGGGTAACTGAACTTGCCGATATTCCCGCCGCTTATGTGCATCAGCCCCACGACTGGCTGCGGCTCAAGGGGCGACAGGATTATCCGGCACCCATGGTGGATCACGCCGTTGCCCGGGTGAGAGCCATCGAGATGTTTCGCTCTCTGGAGAAATAGGATGAACGAGCCGCTGGCCCGCTTTATTGGCCTCTATCAGCAACTGGACAAACAGCAGTTGCACCGCTTGCCCGAGGTCTATGCCGAACAGGTGGTCTTTATCGACCCGGCTCACCGCATTGAGGGGCTGGTGGCCCTTGGCGACTATTTTGCCGCCCTCTATCAGCGCCTCGCCTACTGCCGTTTCGTCATCACCAGTCAGCAGCAACAAGGGCAGCAGGCCTGGCTCGGCTGGACCATGACCTTTTCTCACCCCAGATTGCGTGGTGGTGAGCCGGTGACGGTGGAGGGGGCCACCCGCCTCGAATTCGATGAGGCGGGCAAGGTGTGCCAGCACAGGGACTATTTTGACCTGGGCGCCATGCTCTACGAGCAGTTGCCGCTGCTCGGGCCCGTGGTGCGCACCATCAAGATGAGGCTTGGCGCATGAGCGGCCGGGTGCTTATTACAGGCGCGACTTCCGGCATCGGTCGCCAGTTGGCGCTGGATTACCGGCGGGCAGGCTGGCTGGTGTGGGGCTGTGGCCGCGATGGTGAACGGCTGCAGGCGCTGGGGCTGCACGGCGTCACGCCGCTGCAGTTCGATGCCCGGGATCTGGCCGCAATGAGCGGGGTGGCTGCTACGCTGCCATCTCTCGATCTGCTGATCCTCAACGCAGGCAACTGCGAGTACATGGATGTGGCGGAGGGGTTTGACAGCGAGCTGTTTGCCCGTGTCATCGACACCAATCTGACCGCCACCGGCCATGCTTTGGCCGCCTTCTTGCCGTTGCTCGGGGCTGGGTCACGGCTGGCCATCGTCAGCTCGTCGGTGAGCTGGCTGCCGCTGCCGCGAGCCGAGGCCTATGGCGCCTCCAAGGCGGCCCTCGACTATCTGGCGGATACCTTGCGCCTCGATTTGGCCAGCAAAGGGATCGGAGTAACCCTGATCCGCCCCGGCTTTGTCCAGACGCCGCTCACCGCCAAAAATGATTTTCCCATGCCCTGTCTGGTGACGGTGGAGCAGGCCTCCCGCGCCATCATGGACGGGCTGACCGCTGGTCGTCACCAGATCCACTTTCCCCGCCGTTTCATCTGGTTGCTGCGCCTGCTTGGTGCGCTGCCGGTGGGGCTCTGGCTGCGCCTTGGCCGCGCACTCGTATCGAAAGGAAGCCATTCATGAAGAAAAAGATCGCCATCGTCGGTTCAGGGATCTCGGGGCTTACCGCCGGTTTTCTGCTCCACAAACTCCATGACATCACCCTGTTCGAGGCGGCGCCGACCCTGGGCGGCCATACTGCGACCGTCGATGTGAATCAGGCTGGCCGCAGCTATGCCATCGACACCGGCTTTATCGTCTTCAATGATCGCACCTATCCCAACTTCTTGAAGTTGCTGGCGCGGATCGGCATGGCACGGCAACCGGCCGAGATGAGCTTTTCGGTGAAGAGCCCGGAGGGGCTGGAGTATAACGGCCACAACCTCGATACCCTGTTTGCCCAGCGCAGCAATCTGCTGAGTCCGCGCTTCTACGGCTTTGTCGCCGAGATTTTGCGGTTCAACCGAGAGGCACGGGCCTGGCTGGCAGATGGTCAACATCAGGGGGCTGGCCCCGAGCTGACGCTGGGGGATTTTTTGCTGGCGGGGGAGTTTAGCGACTACTTCGCCCGCCACTACATCTTGCCGATGGGGGCGGCAATCTGGTCATCGACCCTGGCCGATATGCGCGCCTTCCCCCTTGGCTTCTTCCTGCGCTTTTTTGCCAACCACGGCCTGCTGGATGTGGCCAATCGCCCCCAGTGGTACGTGATCCCGGGTGGCTCGCGGGAATATATCGGCCCCCTTACCGCGGGTTGGCAGTCGCAGATCCGCCTCGCCTGTCCGGTGCAGAGCGTGCGGCGGGACGCGGATGGCGTGGTGATCCAGAGCGGTTACGGCGAGGAGCGGTTTGATGAGGTGATCTTCGCCTGCCACAGCGATCAGGCGCTGGCGCTGCTGGCGGATCCCGGCGAGCGGGAGCAGGCCATCCTCGGCGACATGCCCTATCAGGCCAACGATGTCTGGCTCCATACCGATGCTCGCTGCCTGCCCACCCGCCGCAAGGCATGGGCTAGCTGGAACTATCAGCTCGATGGCAACGACGAGGCGCGGCCGCTGGTGAGCTACAACATGAACATCCTGCAGGGGGTGAACTCGCCGGAGCCCTTCTGCGTCAGCCTCAACCCCAAGGGCAAGGTGGATGAGAGCAAGGTACTGCGCCGCTTCGTCTACCACCATCCAGTGTTCAATCAGGCCTCTATTGCCGCCCAGCAGCGGCGAGCGGAGATCTGCGGCCAGCAGCACACCCACTTCTGTGGTGCCTACTGGTACAACGGCTTCCATGAGGATGGGGTGCGCAGCGCGCTGGATGTCGCCAGGCGCTTCGGAGCCGAGCTATGAACGGCGCCACCGTGGCCACCGAACATGAGCGTGCCGACGAACTGGCTGGCGTCACCAGCGCCATCTGGCAGGGCTCGGTGCGCCACCGCCGTTTTGCACCGCGGGCTCACGCCTTCTCCTACAACCTCTTTATGCTGGGACTGGATCTCGACGAACTGCCGCAGCTCGATCAGGGGCGCTGGTTCGGTGTGGAGCGCTCGGGGCTGCTCTCGTTTCACCGCCATGACTATCTCAAGGGGAGTGAGGGAAGCCTCAAGCAGGCGGTGTGGCAGAAGGTGAGCGAGCTGGGTGGCGATGCCGAGCCCGATGGGCGGGTACTGCTGCTCGGCAATGTGCGCTGTCTGGGCTTCTACTTCAGCCCGGTCAACTTCTACTTCTGCTACCGGCAGGGCGAGGCGCGCTATCTGCTGGCAGAGGTGTCGAACACCCCCTGGAACGAGCGTCACTACTACCTGCTCGATCTGGCGGCGCTGGCGCCCCATGACAAGGATTTTCACGTCTCCCCCTTTATGGGGCTGGCGATGCGTTATCACTGGCGGATCAGGCCGCCCGCGCAGGAGACTCTGATCCATATCGAGAGTCATCCCGTATCCGGTGAAGCCAAGCTGTTTGACGCAACCCTGGCGCTCACTCGCGAACCCTTGTCGCGCAAGGGGCTGGTGACCCTGCTGGCCCGCTGGCCCTGGATGACCATGAAGGTGCTGCTCGGGATCTACTGGCAGGCCCTGCGTCTATTTATCAAACGAACCCCGATTTTTACCCATCCGGAGAGCCGCTAATGGAACTTGCTCAATCAACCCTCTCTGCCTCTTTCATCGACAAGGGGGCAAGACAACTGCTGCTCAATCTGCTGGGGCGCCTTGAACATGGCCAGCTGCTGCTACGGGATGGCGGTGAGCGCCACAGCTTTGGCGTCGCGGGCACCGATCTGCATGCCGAACTGGTGGTGCAGGATCCGGCCTTCTATCGTCGCCTGTTGCTGGGGGGCAGCATTGCCGCCGGAGAAACCTGGGTGGAGGGGCTCTGGACCAGCCCGGATCCGGTGGCGCTGGTGCGGCTGCTGGCCCGCAACCTGACCCTGCTCGACTCCCTCGAGCGGCGCCTCGGCTGGCTCAGTTTCCCGTTCAACAAGGTGCGCCACTGGCTCAATCGCAATACTCTGACCGGTTCACGCTCCAACATTGCCGCCCACTACGATCTCGGCAATACCCTCTATCAGGGGTTTCTCGACAGCCATATGCAGTACTCGAGCGCCATCTATCCGAGCGCCGACGCCACTCTGGAAGAGGGGCAGCAGGCCAAGTTGCGCACCATCTGCGAGCGGCTGGAGCTGGGGCCTGACGATCATCTGCTGGAGATCGGCACCGGCTGGGGCGGCCTCGCTGTCTATGCCGCCCGCCACTATGGCTGCCGGGTGACCACCACCACCATCTCCCGGGCCCAGCACGACTATGCCAAGGAGTGGATTGCGCGGGAGGGGCTGGGGGATCGCATCACCTTGCTGCTGGAGGATTACCGCAAGCTGGAGGGGACCTATGACAAGCTGGTCTCCATCGAGATGATCGAGGCGGTGGGTCACGCCTTCCTGCCCGACTATTTCCGCCAGTTGTCGCGGCTGCTCAAGCCCGGTGGCCGCCTGCTGATTCAGGCCATCACCATCGCCGATCAGCGCCACGCCCAGTATCTGCGCGGAGTCGATTTCATCCAGCGCTACATCTTCCCCGGTGGCTGCCTGCCGAGCGTCTCCCAGATGGCGGGGCTGCTGGCGCGGGAGACCGACATGCAGCTGGTGCGGTTGCACGATCATGGTCATCACTATGCGCGCACCCTGGCTCACTGGTGCGAGCGCTTTCTGGCGCTGGCGCCCGAGCTGCCCAAGCTCGGTTACAGCCAGGATTTCATCCGGTTGTGGCACTTCTACTTTGTCTATTGCGAGGGGGGATTCTGGGAGCGCACCATCAGTCTGGTACAGCTGGAGGCCGCCAAGCCGGGGCCTGCTGGCTGGTCGGGTGATGTGCCAGTAAGCGGTCACTGACCATGTGGCAGTGGGCTCACCTGCTGGGGTTTAACCTCTACTGGTTGCTGGCGGTGAAGTGGCAGCAGCCGGGCCCGCTGCTGGCCATGTTGCTGCTGCACTTTCTCTTCTCACCCAGCCGCCTGCGTGACTGGCGGCTGATCCCCATCGCGGTTGCTGGCTGTCTGCTGGATGTCCTGCTCTGGCAGCTCGGCCTGTTCCGGTTCCCGTCCGGTTTTCCCCTCTGGTTGGTGCTGCTCTGGCTCGGTTTTGCCCTGACGCTGGCCCACGGTATGCGCTGGCTGCTGCGCTTGCCTCGCTGGCAGCAGGCGCTGTTTGGCGTATTTGGCGGTGCCTCCTCCTATGTGGCGGGGGCTGCCATGGGGGCAGTAAACTTACCCTGGGGCATCTGGATCAGCACGGCGCTGCTGGCTGTGATCTGGATGTGGTGGTTACCCGTACTCCTGTGGGTAATGGTCAAGCTGGAGGGTGAGTCATGACAAACACCTTTTCGACCGACTCGTTGCTTTTTTCCAAATGGACCAAAGAGAGCCAGCATGAGCTGACTGATCGCTTCTATCTGGTGGTTGCCTGTCAGCGGGATGCGCAGGGGCAACTGGTGCAGGTGGTGATGCAGGATATCAATACCCTGCAGGAACAGGAGATGGACTGGCATGAACTGGAAGACCCCAACCACTGGCATATGGGGTGGAATTAACCCGCTGCTGCTGGCGTTTACGCTCTTGGCTGCAACAGCGGTGCAGGCTTCTGCCGCCCCCTGGCAGCAGCTGCGCCCGGTCGGGCAGGGGGAGATGAACTGGCTCTGGTTCAAGCTCTACGATGCCACCCTCTACAGTGCGAGCGGGCGCTATCAGCCCGGTCACTATCCGCAGGCCCTGACCCTCACCTATGCCAGATCCATCGAGCGGGAAGACCTGCTGAGCGCTACTGCCGCCGAGTGGCAGCGGCTCGGTCTTGGTTCCGACGCCGAGCGTCAGCGCTGGCTCGGCCAGCTCGCTGCACTCTGGCCCGATGTGCAGGCAGGTGACAAGCTCACCTTCTATGTCGATAAGGGCGGGGCAGGCCACTTCTGGTGGCAGGAAAAACCCCTCGGGACTCTGGCCGATCCGCAATTCTCGGCCGCTTTTCTCGCCATCTGGCTGGCTGACAACAGCCGCGATCCCGCTCTTACCCGCCGCCTGCGTGGCCAACCCTGAACATGGAGTCTCTGATGTCTTTCTATCGTGCATACCGCTGGTTGCTGTTGCTCCCCTTTTTGCTGCTGAGTGGCTGTGGTGCCAGTCTCGATGACTATCGGGGGCAGGGGCCAAATTGGGATCTCGCCCGTTTCTTCAACGGCAAACTGGTGGCTCACGGCCTGGTGACCGACCGCAGCGGCGAAGTGACCAGTCGCTTTCGGGTCGAGATGGTGGGTCGTTGGAAGGACGGCAAGGGCGAGCTGTTCGAGCAGTTCTACTTTGATGATGGCCGCCAGCAGACCCGTACCTGGTATCTGAGCAAGGGCGATGATGGTCATTGGCGAGGTACTGCTTCCGATGTGGTGGGAGAGGCGGTGGGTAAAAGCGAAGGGTTCGCCCTCAACTGGCGTTATCAGCTTGATCTGGCGCTGCCGGATGGCGAGGTAGTGCGGGTGAGCTTCGATGACTGGATGTACCTGCTGGACGAAGAGCGTCTGATCAATCGTGCCGAGATCAGCAAGTTCGGTATCCATCTTGGCGAGGTGATCCTCTATATCGAACGTCAGCCCTGACCGTTAACGCAAGATAACGACCAGTAAAAAGCGCGCCGATGGCGCGCTTTTGTTTACCGAAAAACCAGAGTCATCAGATGATGCGGTTCTCTTCCAGCATCTTGCGACGGGCCTCTTCCTTGGCCATCTTCTTCTTGCGGTTGTCACAGGGTTCCGGGCAATCGCACTCTTTCTCGATGCCGACACTACCCAGACCGCCACAGGAGCCGGAGATGGTCTTCTTCTGGAAGATGTAACCGATAGCCATGGCGGCTATCACCAGCATGAATACCCCGAAGGTGATCAGAAAAATCTGCATCTCTACCTCTTACTTCTTGACCAGATAGGGCTTGAAGGCATCGGAGTAAGCCTCTTCAAAGCCATTGTCCGTCTTGGTGATCACGAAGATCGCCAGGCCGCGCTCGTTGGCATAGGCCAGGCTTTTCTCGGTCCCCATCACCATAAACACGGTGGCCAACCCGTCTGCAGTCATGCAGGAGGGGTGGATCACGGTGACCGACACCAGACGGTGCTGGATCGGCTTGCCGCTGCGCGGATCTATGGTGTGGGAGAAGCGCTGACCATCCAGTTCATAGTAGTTGCGGTAATCGCCGGAGGTGGCCACCCCGTTGTCACCGGGCACGATCACCTCTTGCACCGTGCCGGTGCCTGCGGTGGGCTTCTCGATGGCCACGCGCCAGGGGTGACCCTTGCCGTTGATGCCATTGATCCGCAGCTCGCCGCCAATCTCCACCAGATAGTTACGCGCACCCAGTGACTCCAGATACTCGGCTACCTTGTCCACACCAAAGCCTTTGGCGATGGCAGAGAGATCGACGTAAAGATCCGGAATGTCTTTTTGCAGGGTATCGGCATCCACCGAGGTGATGACGTGCAGGTTGCCCAGACCGGTCTTCTGGCGAGTCTGGGTGATCAGCTCGTCGGAGGGGACCTTGGTCGGCTTCTTGTCCGGGCCAAAGCCCCACAGATTGACCAAGGGGCCAACGGTGACGTCCAGCGCCCCCTGGCTCTCACGGCCAATGTGAATGGCCTCTGTGACGACCCGTGCGGTATCGCGGGAGACCACTACCGGTTTGTTGTCACGGCTCTGGTTGAAGCGCGACAGCTCGGAATCGGGGCGATAGGTCGACATCTGATCGTTGACCCGCTCCAGCAACACATCCACCTCAGCTTGAAGCTTGGCCGGATCGCTGATGGCGCTGTCCGCCACCTTGATGGAGTAATAAGTGCCCATGGTGCTGCCGGTGATGTGGATCTCCGGTTTGGATTGGACCGTCTCCTGACCGCACCCAGTCAAGAAAAAGGCTAGCCCGAAGGCTAGCCAGGTCTTTACAACACTGTGCATGGATTAACCACCAAAGTCATCCAACAGGATGTTTTCGTCTTCAACGCCCAAGTCTTTGAGCATGTTGATGACGGCAGCGTTCATCACCGGAGGTCCACACATGTAGAACTCGCAATCTTCCGGTGCTTCGTGGTTCTTGAGATAGTTCTCGTAGAGCACGTTGTGGATGAAGCCGGTGTAGCCGTCCCAGTTGTCTTCCGGTTGCGGATCAGACAGGGCGACGTTCCAGGTGAAGTTCTCGTTCTCGGCGGCGAGCATGTCAAAGTCTTCGACATAGAACATTTCGCGCTTGGAACGGGCACCGTACCAGAAGCTCATCTTGCGCTTGGACTTCAGGCGACGCAGCTGGTCGAAGATATGGGAACGCATCGGCGCCATACCTGCACCACCACCGATGAATACCATTTCGGCATCGGTGTCTTTGGCGAAGAACTCACCGAACGGACCGGAGATAGTCACCTTGTCGCCAGCCTTCAGGCTGAAGATGTAGGAGGACATCTGTCCCGGAGGGGCAGTCCAGTTGCTGGGCGGCGGGGTCGCGATACGCACGTTCAGCATGATGATGCCGAACTCTTCCGGATAGTTGGCCATGGAGTAGGCACGGATGATCGGCTCATCGACCTTGGACTCCAGCTCAAAAATCTTGAAGCGATCCCAGTCACCGCGATACTCCTCGGGAATATCGAAGTTCTTGTAGTGCACGTGGTGAGCCGGGGCTTCAATCTGGATATAACCACCGGCGCGGAACGGCACGCTCTCGCCATCGGGGATCTGCAGCTTGAGCTCCTTGATGAAGGTGGCCTTGTTATCGTTGGAGATAACAGTACATTCCCACTTCTTCACCCCGAAGATCTCTTCCGGCAGTTCGATATCCATGTCGGAGCGAACGGTAACCTGACAGGCCAGACGCTCGCCATGACGGGCTTCGCCCTTGCTGATGTGATCCAGTTCGGTCGGCAGAATGTCGCCGCCACCGGATTTCACCCGTACCTTGCACTGGCCGCAGGAGCCACCGCCGCCACAGGCGGAGGAGACGAAGATACCGCTGCCAGCCAGCACGCCGAGCAGCTTGCCACCGGCCGGGCTGGTCACAGCCTTGGCCGGGTCACCATTGATGCTGATTGTCACGTCGCCCGCGGTCACCAGCTTGGACTTGGCGAACAGAATGACTGCCACCAGTGCCAGCAGGATCACGGTAAACATGACCACACCCAAAATAATTTCCATCTATCGTTCCTTTCTGATTGCAGGAAAGCCGATTACAGGGAGATACCAGAGAAGGACATGAAGCCCAGCGCCATCAGACCGGCGGTGATGAAGGTGATGCCCAGACCGCGCAGGCCTTCCGGAACATCGGAGTACTTCATCTTCTCGCGGATACCTGCCAGCGCAACGATCGCCAGCATCCAGCCTGCCCCTGAACCCACACCGTAGACCACAGACTCCATGAAGTTGTAGTCACGCTGCACCATGAAAGAGACGCCACCGAAGATGGCGCAGTTCACGGTGATGAGCGGCAGGAAGATACCCAGCGCGTTGTAGAGTGCCGGGAAGTACTTGTCCAGCGCCATCTCCAGGATCTGTACCAGTGCTGCAATCACACCGATGAAGGTGATGAAGCTCAGGAAGCTCAGATCCAGACCGGATACCAGAGCGCCATCTTTAAGCACGTAGTTGTAGATCAGGTTGTTGGCAGGAACCGCGATGGTCTGCACCACAATAACGGCAATACCCAGACCCATGGAGGTCTTTACCTTCTTGGACACCGCCAGGAAGGTACACATCCCCAGGAAGAAGGAGAGTGCCAGGTTTTCGATGAAGATCGATTTAATCAACAGACTCAGATAGTGTTCCATACCTTAATCCTTCGCCTCCACCTGCTTGGGATCCTTGGTGCGCACGCCCCAAATGATCAGACCAATGATGAAGAATGCACTCGGCGGCAGCAGCAGCAGGCCGTTGGGCACATACCAGCCACCATTGTTCACCAGCGGCAGCAGCTCGATGCCGAACCAGGTGCCGGAGCCCAGCAGTTCACGCACGGTCGCGACGCTCAGCAGAATGGCGCCATAGCCCAGACCGTTGCCGATACCATCCAGGAAGGAGGGCAGCGGTGCACTCTTCATGGCGTATGCTTCAGCGCGGCCCATTACGATACAGTTGGTGATGATCAGACCCACGAAGACCGACAGTTGCTTGGAGATGTCATAGGCGTACGCCTTGAGCACCTGGTCAACCACGATAACCAGTGAGGCGATGATCGCCATCTGTACGATAATCCGGACGCTGTTCGGGATCTGGTTGCGGATCAGGGAGATGAACAGGTTTGAGAAGGCGGTGACCGCCATGACCGCGAGGGTCATTACAAACGCAGTTTTCATCTGGCTGGTAACCGCCAGTGCAGAACAGACGCCCAGCACCTGCAAGGCGATGGGGTTGTTGCCCAGCACAGGCGTCAACAGCAACTTCTTCATTTCGCTCTTGTCAGCCATTGTTGATTTCTCCTGCACGAACCTTGGCCAGGAAAGGACCGAAGCCCTTGGGACCCATCCAGAAGTCGAAGGTATGCTGTACGCCGTTACCGGTCAGGGTGGCACCGGAGAGACCATCGATCTCGTGCTCGGAGCCCGCCGGAGCATGGCCCTTGATGACGCGCAGCGCCGGCATGCCATTCTGGTCGAACAGTTTCTTGTCCTTGAACAGCGCCTGCCAGGCCGGGTTTTCGATCTCGCCACCCAGACCCGGTGTTTCACCGTGGTCATAGTAGGTGATGCCCTTGATGGTCTGGCCATCAGCGGCAACGGCGACGAAGGCATACATGGTCGACCACAGACCCTGACCGTAGATGGGCAGGATGATACTGTCGATCTTGCCTTCGGCATCCTTGGCGAAGAATACCGGGATCTGCTTGGAGATCTGACGCAGGCTGGCCTTGTCGTCAGCGGCGGCAAGACGGATGCTGCGGGCCGGATCTTTGGCTGCCAGCTTGGTGTCGAAGTTGTCGGCATCGCCGTCAACAAAGTCACCGGTTGCCAGATCCACCAGACGCGCTTCGATCTTCTCGCCGTACAGTTTGGCCAGGTCGCGTTTGGCCACTTCGCTCACATCCACACCGGCTACGGCGAGAATGTTGCTCTGCTTGTCCAGCGCCTTGTTTTCCTGCTGGGTAGAACGCAGGCCCACGGCGGCAACGGATACCACGATGGAACAGGCCAGACACAGGCCGGTGACCACGCTGACGGTGCCGAGGGTTGAATCTTTATTAAACGCCACGAGCAATCCTCCGCTTGATGTTTGCCTGAGCGACGAAGTGGTCAAACAGGGGAGCAAACAGGTTCGCAAACAGAATGGCCAGCATCATGCCTTCCGGGAACGCAGGGTTAACCACGCGAACCAGCACGACCATTACGCCGATCAGGGCGCCATACCACCACTTGCCTTTGTTGGTAAAGGCTGCGGAGACAGGGTCGGTCGCCATGAAGGCCATACCGAAGGCGAAGCCACCCAGTACCAGATGCCAGTGCCACGGCATGTTGAACATGGGGTTGGTATCGGAACCGATGACGTTGAACAGCAGGGAGGTGGCGATCATACCGATCATCACGCCGGCGATGATGCGCCAGGAGGCGATGCGCATGTAGACGATCATGGCCGCACCCAGCAGGATCATCAGGGTAGAGACTTCACCGATGGAACCCGGCAGGTTACCCAGGAAAGCGTCCATCCAGCTGATAGCCTGGCCGGTTGCACCGTTGATCAGTGCCATCTGGCCGCCTTGGGCCCACTGGCTCAGGGCAGTCGCGCCGGAGAAGCCGTCAACGGCAACCCACACGGCGTCACCGGAAATCTGGCCCGGGTAGGCGAAGAACAGGAACGCACGACCAGCCAGCGCCGGGTTCAGGAAGTTCTTGCCGGTACCACCGAACACCTCTTTGGCCATCACCACACCGAAGGTGATACCCAGCGCAGCTTGCCACAGGGGCAGCTCGGGCGGCACGATCAGGGCAAACAGAATGGAGGTCACGAAGAAGCCTTCGTTGATCTCGTGTTTGCGCACCATGGCGAACAGCACTTCCCAGAAACCACCGACAAAGAAGACGGTCATGTAGATCGGGAAGAAGTGGGTGGCGCCAATCAGCATCTTGCTGCCGATACCGGCTACAGCCGGATCGAGGGAGGCGCCCAGCATGGTAGCCAGGGCATATTGCCAGCTGCTGGCACCAGCAGCCGAGCCCATGTGGGCAATGGCGGCAATCGCCTGGTTACCAACGTTGTACATGCCCCAGAACATGGCCGGGAACACGGCCAGCCACACCATGATCATCATGCGCTTCAGATCGAGCGCATCACGAACGTGGGAGGCGTTGCGGGTAACGCTACCCGGGGTGTAGAACAGGGTGTACGCCGCTTCGAACAGGGCATAGTACTTGGCGTACTTTCCACCCGGTTCGAAGTGGTGTTCCATATTTTCAAGAAGTTGCTTGAAACTCATCGCTTAACCTTCCAGTTCAATCTTGGTCAGGCACTCACGCAAGATCGGGCCGTACTCTGTCTTGCCGGGGCAGACAAAGGTACAGAGCGCCAAATCTTCCTCATCCAGCTCCAGGCAGCCCAGTGCTTGCGCACCGTCGGTATCGCCGGAGACCATGTCCCGCAGCAGCAGGGTCGGCAGGATGTCGAGTGGCATCACCCGCTCATAGTTGCCGATAGGCACCATGGAACGGTCACTACCGTTGGTAGTGGTGGTGAAGTTGATCAGCTTGCCCTTCATCAGATGAGAGAGGGTGGTACGGGTGATAGAGAACTTGTTGGCGCTGGGGTTGATCCAGCCCAGGAACTCTTTCTCGCGACCTTCACCCAGCACGCAAACCTGATTGTGGTAGCGGCCCAGGTAGTCGTGAACACCTTCGGCTTTGGCACCACTCAGGATAGAACCGGAGATGATACGGTTTTCGTCGGCACGCAGCTCATTGTTGGTGAGCTGGCTGATGCAGGCGCCCAGACGGGTACGCAACAGACGCGGCTTGAGCACGTTCGGGCCAGCCAGCGCGATCACCTTGTCAGTGAAGATCTGACCGGTGGTGAACAGCTTGCCGAATGCGATCACATCCTGATAGTTGATGTGCCACTGCACCTTGGTGCTGCTGACCGGATCCAGGAAGTGGATATGGGTACCCGGCAGACCGGCAGGGTGCGGACCAACGAAAATCTCTTCCTTGACCTGAGCCAGCGGAGAGTGGGGCAGACTGCCTTCGCCTTTACAGACGTAGACGGCGCCGTCGGTCAGACGGGTCAATACGGCCAGACCATCGAGGAAGGCCTGCGGCTGTTCCTTGATAATCAGCTCGGCATCGGCTGCCAGCGGGTTGGTGTCCATTGCAGTCACAAAGATGGCGCGCGGGGCAGACGCTACCGCGGGGACTTTGCTGAACGGACGGGTACGCAACGCAGTCCACTGACCTGATGCGACCAGGATCTCTTGCACCTTGCTGCGCTCGAGCTTGGCCAGCTCGGCAGAGGCAAAATGCTCAAACGTCACCTGTTCATCGGAACCGTCGAGGTCGATGACCACAGACTGGAGAACACGTTTGGCACCACGGTTGATCTCTGAAACCACACCGGTGGCAGGAGCTGTGAATTTAACGCCCGGATTCTTCTTGTCTTCAAAAAGATCCTGACCTTTGATGACGCGATCACCTACTTTGACGAACATAGTAGGTCGCATCCCCACAAACTCCTCGCCCAGTGTCGCAACACGGGTGATGGCGGGGCCATCGTAGATTACTTGCTCTGGCGCACCCAGCACGGGGATGTCCAGTCCTCTTTTGATTGTAATCATACTTACTTGCACTACCGTTACGGGAGAGGTTGGTTAGCGCCGAGAAATACATCACGACGGGTGGTTGAATGAGTCGATGTTGTGGTTGTGCCAGGTGGGCAGGCTCAACAATTATTCAACATGCAGGCTCACTCAAAAGCGCTTGAGTTTACCACTTAAGGTGCATTTTCTGCCATGCCAAATGGGCAAAATCCCCGTGCCATCACAAAATTAACCTGCAATGAATAAGCCCCCGACACCTTGTAAGTAGTGGTTTTAAAGGTTTTTTTATTTCGATACCTCGATGGGGGTATTTGCCGTTGTCTCCACTATCAGCAAAAAGCCTTGATGCCGAAATATACCCCCTTGGATGTAGCCTTTTCGGGGCCAATGGGGGAAATATGTTTAATTTTTGTTAGCAGGTTCTCGAGGGAAATCCTGTGGTACAACCGGTTTCAGGAGAGTGACGGTTTGCCAACGCAGCTCGGGGTGCGCGGGGCGTGGCCTTTTTCCTGCCACTCGGTCTCTGTGTAGGTATGCAACGCCAGTGCATGAACGGCACCGGCCAGCTCATCGGCCAGCACCGCATTGACCTGACGATGACGGGCCAGCAGCCGCTGCCCTGCAAATTGCTCGCTGACGATCACCACCTTGAAGTGGCTCTCAGATCCCGGTTCCACACGGTGCATGTGGCTCTCGTTGATCACCTCCAGCACGGTGGGGGAGAGGGCGGCGGTCAGCTTGGCTTCAATCAGTTGTTGGATGGTCATCGGATCGGCTTCCAGAGTGAATGTCGGGCCATTCTATCGGCAGTCGCGGGATGGAATAAGCCCCCATAAGAGGGAAATCACCCGTCAGTTGCCCCCTTGATGCGCATCGAACTGGTGAAATTCCTGCTCCTCGCTAGAATAGCGCCACTTTGCGTCGCCCCTGGCGCCTGTATACACGAATCAAGCCGAGGTTGGACTCTTCCTATGCAAACCCTTCTCGACACTCCCCATTGCCAGCTCACGCTCTACCGCTATCCGCGCCAGAGTCAGGAGACCCTGCAAGCCTGGGATGCGGCTGACGAATACCTGATCAACACCCTGGCGGAGTCTCCCCTCGAGCAGGCGGGCCCCGTCATCATCATGAATGACGGTTTTGGCGCGCTCGCCGCCTATCTGCATCCGCACTCCCCCTGCTGCGTCACCGACTCCTACATCAGTGAGCGGGCGACCCTGGCCAATCTGGCCGAAAACGGACTGGATGCGGGTGGTATCCGCTTGCAGGATGCGCTGGCGCCGCTGCCCGATGCCCCTGCGCTGGTGGTGATCAAGGTCTCCAAATATCAGGCACTGCTGGAGCAGCAACTGCTGGTGCTGCGGGAGGTGGTGACACCGGCAACCCGCGTTATCGCTGCCGGCAAGGCGAAGGATATTCATACCTCCACCCTCAAGTTGTTCGAGAAGTATCTGGGGCCTACCCGTACCTCGCTGGCCTGGAAGAAGGCGCGCCTCATTCACTGCGAGCCGCAGGCAGAACGTCCCGCGCTGGCCAACCCCTTCCCGACTGTCTGGCCGCTGGAGGGGAGTGGCATGCATATCCACAACCATGCCAATGTCTTCTCGCGCACCAGTCTCGATATTGGTGCTCGCTTTATGCTGGACAACCTGCCCATCCACAGTGCCCGCAAGGTGATCGATCTGGGCTGTGGCAACGGGGTGCTGGGTCTGTCGCTGCTCGCCAAAGACAGCGAGGTGGAGGTGACCTTTATCGATGAATCCTATATGGCCGTTGCCTCGGCACAGCTCAACGTTGAGCACAATCTGCCTGATGCACTGCCGCGCGCCCGCTTTATGGTCAATAACTGTCTCGACGGGGTGGCGGTCGGCTCGGCGGATCGGATCCTCTGCAACCCTCCTTTCCATCAGCTACAGGCGATCACCGATCATATCGCCTGGCAGATGTTCAGCGATGCGCACCGGGTGTTGCCTCAAGGGGGTGAACTCTGGATAGTAGGCAACCGTCATCTGGACTATCACAACAAACTCAAGCGCTTGTTTGCCAACGCACAAGTCGTTGCGTCGAACAGCAAATTCGTTATTTTGAAAGCCATCAAACGCTAAAGCCAAAGGAAACCATGATGAAAAAGTCACTCTTGCTGCTGGCCGCCCTGATGCTGGGCGGGTGTGCCACTCATTGGCCGGAGACGGCGCTGCTCAATCCGCAGGTGATCCCCGCCAACCAGCAATACTACTCTGGCAATCGCATCACCATGGAAGGGGTAGACAAGCGTGAGGCTGCCTACGTCTTTTCCATCAAACATAAAGAGAAAGCGCCCGTGCTGGTCAACAGTGAGCGTCCGCTCAACCTGCTGATGGCCGAGCGGCTGGCCGAAGGGCTGCGCAGCCAGGGTCTGGAAGTGGGCAACAGTGGCACCACCAACCTGACGCTGGTGATATCCAACGCCGCAGTCAATGTGGAAGAGAAGACCTTTACCTATGTCACCAAGTCCCGCGTCAGCCTGCAGGTGATCGCCGATTTCCAGGGCAACCGTCTGACCAAGCAGTTCAACATGTCCTCCAGCAAGGAGAGCCCGAGCGAGCCAAGCATGGCCGATCTGGAGTCTACACTGAACCTGCAACTGGGTAGCGTGCTGCAGCAGATCATGGCCGATGATGCGCTGCGCGGTTACCTGAAAGGTCAACCGAACGGTGCAGGGGTCTGATGATGAAAAAACTTTGGTTGCTGGCCATGCTGATCGCCCCGCTGGCGTTCGCGGGCCCGAAAGTCAGAATGGAGACCAACCACGGCAATATCGTGGTGGAGCTGGCGTCCAAGCAGGCGCCCCAGACGGTGAAGAACTTCCTGCGTTACGTGGCTGATGGCAGCTATGACGGCAGCATCTTCCACCGGGTGATCCAGGATTTCGTGGTGCAGGGTGGGGGCTACAACCAGCAGTTCCAGCAACTGCCGACTTATGAGCCTGTGGTCAACGAGTCGCGCGGCGGTCTGCCCAACAAGCGTGGCTCCATCGCTATGGCTCGCACCCAGGCGGTCGACAGCGCTACTCGCCAGTTCTACTTCAATCTGGTCGACAACAATAACCTCAACGCCGGTGGCGCCGCGGGTTATACCGTGTTCGGTCAGGTGGTGCAGGGGATGGAGGTGTTGGACAAGCTTGCTCAGGTACAGACCGGTTACAGCCCCATTCTGCGTGCCAACGATGTGCCGACCAGTCCCATCATTCTGAAGAAGGTGTTCTTGCTGGCAGAAACTCCGGCAGACAAGAAAGTCGACAAGAAAGCGGGCAAGTAATCCTCGCCGGACGCGGTTCGTCACCTCGCCTCGTCAGATCACAATACAAGGCTCATCCCGTTCGGGATGGGCCTTTTCTCTATCCGGGCTTCTTTTGTCTATCTCTTTGCTTGCCTTGGCTATCTGCCATCAACCTGCCAAAATGACGCACTTTTCCAAAGTCGTCAGGTAGTTGAACATGATCCGCAAACCAAGCTGGAGAGAGTCCCTCGCCGTCTATCTAGAATTTCGGGTGTTTATTCTCTTTGCCATGGGTTTTTCATCGGGTCTGCCGCTGCTGCTGGTGTTCGGTACCCTCTCATTCTGGTTGCGCGAGGCCGATGTCAGCCTGACCGATATCGGCTATATGAGCTGGGTGGCGCTTGCCTATGGCTTTAAGTGGTTGTGGTCGCCGCTGGTGGATCGCATGCCGCTGCCGTTGCTCTCCACGCTGCTGGGGCGTCGCCGCAGCTGGATGTTCTTCTCCCAGCTGCTGATTGCCGCCGCGCTGGTAGGCATGGCGTTCTGCGATCCCAAGACCGAGCTGGCCCAGCTGGCGATGTTTGCCCTGCTGGTGGCCTTTGCCTCGGCCACGCAGGATATCGTCATCGACGCCTATCGCATCGAATCCGCCCCCGAGCGGCTACAGGCGGCGATGGCTGCTTCTTACATGACCGGTTACCGACTGGCGATGATCATGGCGGGCGCCGGTGCGCTGGCGCTGGCGGCGTGGTTTGGCAGCAATAGTGGCTATGACTATCGTGGCTGGCAGATTACCTATCTGGTGATGGCGGGTCTGATGTCACTCGGGGTCATCACCACGCTGTTTTGCCACGAGCCGGATATCGATCTGGCCGAGCAGGGCAAACAACAGGCCGAACGCAAGGCGCAGCTCCTGGAAAAAGGGTGGCCTGCGCTGCTGGCGAGTGCGGGGGCCTGGGCTTATGAGGCGATCTGGTGTCCGTTTGCCGACTTCTTTCGTCGCTATGGCAGCTCGGCGCTGCTGATCCTGGCTCTGATCGCCTGCTATCGGGTTGCCGATGTGGTGATGGGGGTGATGTCCAACAGCTTCTATGTGGATATGCAGTTCAGCAAGACTGAGGTTGCCACTATTACCAAGGTGTTTGGCGTCATCATGACGCTAGTGGGGGCTGCGCTGGGGGGCGTGCTGGTGATGCGCTTCGGTACGCTGCGCATCCTGTTCTTGGGGGCGCTGCTCACTGCCAGCACCAACCTGCTGTTTGCTCTGCTCAATCAGGTTGGTCACAACCTGGAACTGCTGACCCTGATCATCTCGCTGGATAACCTCAGTGCCGGTATCGCTACTGCGGCCTTTGTGACCTATCTCTCCAGCCTGACCAATGTGGCATTTTCGGCCACTCAGTACGCCCTGTTCAGCTCGGTAATGTTGCTGCTACCCAAGTTGCTGGCCGGTTTTTCCGGGCAGGTTGTGGAGCAGATTGGCTACAGTGCCTTCTTTGTCGGAACCAGTTTATTGGGCTTGCCAGTGTTGTTGTTGATTGTGCTTGTCGCCAGAAAAGGGAGTGAGTTGCTCTCAACGGCTGACAAATAGCAAGCGTTTGCGTAGAATCGGGGGTGATTAGATTCACACTTCCGGATAAAGTTCCCGAGAAGTTGTTTCACCCCCAATTTTATTTGATTAGAATCCCTCTCGCTCCTTGTGGGCAGGCTACGGAAAACCTCAACTAACGCACAAGAGACCAATAAAATGGCCAAATTTACCAAGACTCTGATCGCTGCCGGTCTGCTGGCTGCTGCCGCTACCCCGGCCTTCGCTGCTGACTACAGCGGTGATATCCACAAGAATGATTACAAGTGGTATCAGTTCAACGTAATGCATACGATTGACCAGATGCCTTATAGCAACGAAACCGGTGGCTATAACGACACTTATCTGGAAATGGAGTTTGGTGGTCGTTCCGGTATTTTTGACCTGTATGGTTATGTCGACGTTTTTGATATTTTTGACTCCAAGCACAGCGACAAGCACAACGGCGACAACCTCTACATGAAGTTTGCTCCCCGTGTTTCTCTGGATGCGCTGACTGGTCAGGATCTCTCTTTTGGCCCAGTTCAGGAAGTCTATGTTGCTACTCTCTTTAACGTGGGTGGTCCGCATGGATTGTTTGAGTCCATGGTTGGTCTGGGTACTGACGTACAGGTACCGTGGTTTGGCAAGGTTGGTATGAACCTGTACAAACGCCATGTCAACGAATCTGGCAGCATCAATGATGACGGTGAGAAAGTATTCACTGGCGGTGAAGGTTGGAACGGTCAGCAGTTCTCCATGAACTGGTTCAAACCTTTCTACACCTTCTCCAATGGCAGCTTCGTCTCTTACCAAGGCTATCTGGATTACACCTGGGGCATGAAAGAGTCTACTCACTCTGACGGTCTGGGTACCTTCCACGGTATCTACTGGCACTCCGATCGCTACGCGGTTGGTTACGGTCTGAAGTACTTCAACGAAATCTACGGTATCGATAATGGTCACTCTTTCGACGGTAAGAATCACCTGAAGACTACCGGTTTCGGCCACTACTTCTCTGTTACCTACAAGTTCTAATAAAACTTGGGGTACAAAAAACCGGAGCATCTGCTCCGGTTTTTTTATGGCCGCGATTTAGATAGCGTGGCGCGAGTCATCAAGTGCGCCACGGCTGAGTGGATAAATCAGTCGCGGAAGTTCTGGAACTGCATCGGTTGACCCAGTTCGGCGCCACGGACCAGTGCCATGGTCTCTTGCAGATCGTCACGCTTCTTGCCGGTGACACGTACTTCATCACCCTGGATGGCGACCTGTACCTTGATCTTGGAGTCCTTGATCAGCTTGACCAGCTTCTTGGCGATCTCTTTCTCGATCCCCTGCTTGAACTTGACGGTCAGGTGGAAGCGTTTGCCGGAGTGAACGGAGTCACCCACTTCCATGGAGCTGTTTTCGATGTTGCGCTTGAGCAGGGCACCGCGCAGGATTTCTACCATCTGCTTGAGCTGGAAATCGGCATCGGCTTCCAGCTTTACCTCTTCCTTGTTCAACTCGAAGCTGGCTTCTACCCCACGAAAATCGAAACGGGTGGCCAGTTCACGATTGGCGTTGTCGACTGCGTTCAACACCTCGTTCATTTTGACTTCAGAGACAATATCGAATGACGGCATAGCCGGAGCTCCTCATGTTGCGTTATCGGGGGGCAAATCTACCAGAAAACGGGCAAATTTGCTGATTTTGATGGGGTTGCTCTGCTAGAATCCCCTGCGCACAGGACAGGTGGACCCGTTAGTGTCCATCAGCGACATCTTCACTTATCCCCGGTAACAGGTTGAGAGGATTGCAACCCTTACCCTGACAGAGTCACACCATGCCAAGCGGATTAAAAAATTCCCGACAGCCCGTTATTCCACCCGTTACTCCGAAGTGGTCACTGTTGGGTTGTGGCGCCCTCGGCGGCGTTTTTGCCTCCCTGCTGACCCAGAGTGGTCAATCTACCCGTGTCTTGTTGCGCGAACATCATAAGTCCACGCTCCATCCGGGGATCGATTTCACCTCGCTGGAGGGACATGTCCAGCTGCTCAATATTGAGCGCGGATTTGTCAGCAAACCCGGCAAGATCCAGCGTCTGCTGGTGATGACCAAGGCCAGTCAGGTGATTGCCGCACTGACGCCGCTGGTGGGCAATCTGGATGCCGGCGTGCCGATCGTGCTGCTGCACAACGGGATGGGCATTGCCGAGCAGGTGGTCGAGATGTTCCCGCACAATCCGGTGATTGCCGGTGTCACCAGCCATGGCGCCATGCAGTGCGGCCATTTTGTCTTCCGTCATACTGGCAAGGGTGAAACCTGGCTTGGCCCGATCAACGACGCAGCCAAGGCCCACGCCGCGCTCGCGGATGAGCTGGCGCTGGCACTGGGGCAGGCTGGTTGGGATGAGCAGGTATTGACGCGCCAGTGGCAAAAGCTGGCCATCAACTGTGCCATCAATCCCCTGACGGCCCTCTACAAGCTGAAAAATGGCGAGCTGGCTGGCCCCCGTTTTGCCGATGCCCTGCAGCAGATCTGTGTGGAAGTGGCGGATGTGATGTGTGCCGAAGGAGTTGCGACCACGGCAGATGAGTTGCAACGCCGGGTGCTGACAGTGGTGGAACTGACCGCTGACAATTACTCCTCCATGCATCAGGATATGGAGCTGGGACGCGAGACCGAGATTGAGGCCATCACCGGCTTCCTGTTGTCCAAGGCAGCCCGGCATGGCATCGCCGTGCCAGTCAATCAGGGTCTCTATCAGGCGATCAAAGAGAAGAGTCAGGCCGTCTGATCTTTTACATGGCAGAGCAAGCTGCAAGGAGGCGAACGTGAGTGTACTGGTGCTGGTGGCCCCCGGGTCGGAAGAGATAGAGACGGTCGCGATTGTCGATACCCTGGTGCGCGCCAGTATCGAGGTGGTGCTGGCTTCTTGTTGCCCTGCCGGATCTCGGCAGGTGAAGGCATCGCGCGGGGTGCAGCTGGTGGCTGATTGTCATATCGACGAGCTGACTCGTCGGGACTTTGAAGCCATCGTGGTACCCGGTGGTTTGCCCGGCAGCGAAGTGATCCGCGATACCCCGCTGGCCATCGATCTGCTCAAAGAGCAGGCCGCTCTTGGTCGCTGGCGCGCTGCCATCTGCGCCGCCCCTGTGGTGGTGTTGCAACATCACGGCCTGCTGGATGGTGCCATCGTCACCTGTCATCCCGGCTTTCAGTCCCGACTACCGACATCGCAGCTGTCACGTGAGCGGGTCGTCAGGGATGAGGCTCATCGCCTTATCACCAGTCAGGGGCCGGGCAGTGCCATCGAGTTTGCCCTTGAACTGGTTCGGGTGCTGCGCGGTGATGACGTGGCTACCGCCGTGGCTGGCCCTATGGTGCAGCCTTGAGCGCACTCTGCTGCAGAATCAAGCTGGCCATGCTTTGAAAACGGGCCCCGGTCATCTTGATCGGGGCCCGCTTGTTATCTGCCGTTGTCGGTCACGCCATCTTGTCCGGCTCAGTAGTCGTACTGTTTGCACTCCTTCTTGCGAAACTCTTCACGCCAGCGTGACAACTCTTGCTCTGTGCCGAGCTTGTCCCCTTTCTTGATAGCCTGTTCCAGTATCTCAATCCGGTCGTACAGCCAGCGGCACTCTGCTGTCGGGTTGTTCTTGCCGATGCCGGTCAACGGCAGCAAACAGAGTCCCAGCCAAAGATATTTCATCCCGAACGCTCCTTGTCATTGTGGTGGTAAAGGTCTCCTTGGAGTCTACTATTTTAGCCGCAACGAGAGAGATAGAGCCGCGGTTATCCTTGGGGTAAGATGATGCCATGTCTGTTTATTTATACAGTGGTATGCGCAAGATCATCCATATCGACATGGACTGCTTTTTTGCCGCGGTGGAGATGCGGGACAATCCGGCGTTGCGGGAGGTGCCGCTCGCCATCGGTGGGGCCTCCGAGCGGCGCGGTGTCATCTCGACCTGCAACTATGTGGCGCGCCGGTTCGGGGTGCGCTCCGCCATGCCAAGCGCGCTGGCGAAAAAACTCTGCCCGCCGCTGGTACTGATCCCGGGGCGAATGGCGGTGTACAAGGATATCTCCCGTCAGCTCAGGGCCATTTTCCTCCGCTATACCGATCAGGTTGAACCGCTGTCACTGGACGAAGCTTACCTCGATGTGACCCACAGTCGTTGCTGTGGCGGCAGCGCCACCCTGATGGCACAAGAGATCCGGCAAGCCATCGTCACCGAACTGGGGTTGACCGCCTCGGCCGGAGTGGCCCCCAACAAGTTTCTCGCCAAGCTCGCCTCGGAGCAGCGCAAGCCTGATGGTCTGTTTGTCATTCGTCCCGACGAAGTGGCCGAATTTGTCTGCCAGTTGCCACTTGGCAAACTGCCCGGGGTGGGGCGCAAGACCGCCGAGCGGCTGGAGGCTCAGGGGCTCTACACCTGTGAGGATGCGCGGGCCTTGTCGGCACAAGAACTGTGCAGCCGTTTTGGCAAGCTGGGGGAGATGCTGACGACCCGGATCTGGGGGCTGGATGAACAGCCGGTGCAGGCGCACCGGATCCGCAAAACCATCGGGGTGGAGACCACCCTGGCGAGCGATGTTTGTGACGAAGCCGCCTGCCTGACGGTCTTGCAGCAACTGCTGCCGGAGCTTGAGCGGCGATTTCAGCTGGCGTGCCCTGCCGAGCAGGTGATGGGGCAGGGAATCAAGCTCAAGTTTGCCGATTTCCACCAGACCACTGTCTATCGCAGTCAGGGTGGCTATCAGCCAGCCTTGTTCGTTCCCCTGCTCAAAGAGGGGTTACAGCGGGCGCAAGGGCGTTCGGTTCGCCTGCTGGGCTTGGTGGTGGGTTTGCCAAAAGAGGGTGAAGTTAATCAACTCTCGCTGGATTTGCTGTGAGAGAGTTAAGTTTTTGTTTATAAAGTCGATAATCTATCCATATCTGTATGACGTAGGAATATTGGCATGAGCGCTCTTTCTGTCCAGGGTCGGATTACCCTGATCGCCGGTTGCTGTCTGTTGGTGACAGCCGCCGCTCTGGTTGCCTCTTCGATTTACAACGCGAACAAGATGCAACAGCAGGTGCGGCAAGCCACCATGCATGAGGCGCAGCAGTCGGCCGAGAACTGGATGAAGGCGATGGGCTCGGAGCAGGCGGCCAAGGTGACCAGCTATCTCGATGAGGCCTATTTCCGCGCCAGTTTGCTGGCGGAGAGCGTGTTGTTCCAGCGCAAGAATGCGGCCGAGAACTTTGTCCATTCGGAGGCGCTGCGCAGCGCCGTCAATCAGCAACTGCACGATGCCGTTGCCTCATCGACCAATCTGCTTGGTGTCTACGCGGTGTTCGAGCCTGATCAGCTGGATGGGGAAGACAGCAACTATCAGGGCTCAACGGCGCTGGGTTCCAACGACAAGGGGCGTTTTTCCAGTTACTGGGCCTATGACAACGGCAAGATTGAGCCGGAAGTGCAGAATGAGGATGTACTGGCCGATGAGAGCCCGACCGAGGCGGGTGGAATCGAAAACGAGTGGTATCGCTGCAGTATTCGCACCCGTGCCCTCTGCCTGCTGGAGCCCTATCTGGACGATGTGGGCGATAAACAGATATTGATGACCTCGGTGACGGTCCCGCTGCTGGAGCAGGAGACCTTGCTGGGGATGGTCGGGGTCGATATCTCGCTGGCCACTTTGCAGAGTCTGGTCAGCACCATGGACAAGGAGCTCTATGAGGGCAAGGGCAGAATATTGCTGGTCAGTCACGAGGGGCGCGTGGCGGGAGCCGATGAGTTCGATGTGACCATGGGGCGCGGGTTGGATCAGAAGTATCAGGGGCTGGCCAGCGAGCTGAAAGGCTGGCTCAGTCAGGGGCAGGAGCTGACTCGCTGGAGCAGCGATGGCACCTTGTTGCAGACCTTTGTCCCGGTATCCATGCGTGGCACCGACCGTAAATGGGGCATCTACATTGAATTGCCACGGGCCGTAGTGCTGGCTTCGGCCCAGCAACTGCAAGATGAGCTGGCCAGTGAGGCCAATCGCAGCGTGGTCTCGCAGTTGTCGATTGGAGTGCTGATCTCGCTGGTGGCCCTGAGCTTTATCTGGTTGATGGCGCGCCAGATTGTGGCGCCCATCCGCGCTGTAGTTGCCCGTCTCAAGGATATCGCCAGCGGCGAGGGGGATTTGACCCAGCGTATCGAGATCCAGCGGCAAGACGAGATCGGCGAACTGGCCAAGTGGTTCAACAGCTTCCTCAACAAGTTGCAATCCACCATCAGTCAGGTGATTGATACCGTCTCCGGTACGCGTAACAGTGCCGAGCGAGCTGCGCAGGTGGCCGAGCGCACCAGCAGCGGCATGCAGGCCCAGTATCAGGAGATCGATCTGGTGGCGACGGCATTTGAAGAGCTGAGCGCCACGGCGTTGCAGGTCTCCGGTAATGCCGGCTCGGCGGTGGCGGCTGCCAACACCACTGACGCCGCGGCGCAAGAGGGCAAATATGTCGTTGCCGACACCCAGGAGGCGATGCGCAAGCTGATGACCATCATCAACGATGCTCAGCCGGTGGTGGAGCGGCTCTCGGCCAACAGCGACAACATTAATGACATTCTTATCGTGATCCAGGGGATTGCCGAGCAGACCAACTTGCTGGCGCTGAATGCGGCTATTGAAGCGGCGCGGGCCGGTGAGCAGGGCCGTGGCTTTGCCGTGGTGGCTGATGAGGTGCGCAATCTGGCGGGTCGCACCCAGAATGCCATCGTCGAGATACAGACCCTGATCAGCCAACTGCAATCCGGTACCGGCGCCGTGGTCAAGGCGATCCGCGATGGTCATGGTCAGGCTGACGAGACGCTCGCCAAGGTGGATCTCTCGGTGCAGGTGCTGGAGCAGATTATCCAGTCGGTCTCCACCATCCATCAGATGAACGAGCAGATTGCCCGGGCGGCGCAGGAGCAGAGCCGGGTGGCGGACGAGATCAACCGCAACGTCAGCAACATTCGCGATGTGAGCCACACCATACGGGCCGAGGCGGCGACCTCCGCCGAAAATGGTCGCGAGCTCTCTGCGCTGGCTGACAAACAGCAGCAGCTGGTGGGGCAGTTCAAGGTATAGAAGAGATGAAAAAAGGCGCCATCCAGCTGGAGGCGCCAAACACATTCAGATGACAGACTGGGTCAAACCGGTGAGATTTGAGCCCCTCTTCCCGCAGAGGAAGAAACACAACACCACAATCGCAGTCGAAAGACTCACTAAAAACACATGTAAACCAACACGTAGTAGAAAATGTGAGCCATATGACGACTGATTGCTGGGCGAATTATGTTTATTCACTGGTCGACCCGCAACCGACAAATTATAATGCGCCCCATTAGAAAAACTCATCGTCGGCTGGTGTCATGTCTCGTCGTCTACCCCCGCTCAATGCCCTCAAGGCCTTTGAAGCAGCGGCTCGTCACTTAAGCTTTACCCGCGCAGCAGAAGAGTTGTTTGTGACTCAGGCTGCCATCAGTCACCAGATCAAGGCGCTGGAGGAGTATCTTGGCATCAAGCTGTTCCGCCGCAAAAATCGCTCCTTGTTGCTGACCGAAGAGGGGCAGGGCTATTTCCTGGATATCAAGGACATCTTTGCCTCCATCTCAGAGGCGACCGACAAGCTGCTGGCCCGCAGTGCCAAGGGGGCATTGACTGTCAGTTTGCAGCCGAGTTTCGCCATCCAGTGGCTGGTGCCGCGGTTGGTCAAATTCAGCGAGCGTCATCCTGATATCGATGTACGGATCAAGGCGGTCGACCTTGACGAAGGGTCGCTCACCGACGATGTGGATGTGGCCATCTACTACGGGCGCGGCAACTGGCCGGGTCTGCGCTCGGACAAGCTGCATACCGAATACCTGATCCCGGTCTGCTCCCCCTTGCTGCTGACCGGGCCCAAACCGCTGCGTACGCCGCAAGATTTGACTCTTCATACCCTGCTGCACGATACCTCCCGCCGCGACTGGAAGGCCTGGTTCCGCCAGCTCGATATCGATGCCCCCAACGTCAATCAGGGGCCCATCTTCAGCCACTCCACCATGGTGATCCAGGCGGCGATCCACGGCCAGGGGGTGGCGCTTGGCCACAGCGTGCTGGCACAACCGGAGATTGAGGCCGGCCGCCTTATCTGCCCGTTCGAGCAGGTGCTGGTGAGCAAAAATGCTTTCTATCTGGTGTGCCAGGAACAACAGTCGGATCAGGGCAAGATCGTTGCCTTCCGCGACTGGATGCTGGAGCTGGTGGAGCAGGAAGAGGCGCGTCGCAGGGCAAGGCTCGCCGATGCCTGATGTGATCCTCGAGGGGGCAGTTGATGCCCCCGTTCGCATTTTGCTGGCCCACGGGGCAGGCGCGGGGATGAATCATGTTTTTCTTGCCGAGTTGTCACGCCTGCTGGCTGGCCCCGACATCGAAGTGGTGCGCTTCAACTTTCCCTACATGACAAAGCGTGCACAGGATGGCAAGCGCCGCCCGCCGGACAGAGCGCCTGTGCTGTTCGCCCATTGGCGCGACATGATCCGCGAGTTTGCCCATCCACGGCTGTTTCTGGCGGGCAAGTCGATGGGGGGGCGGATGGCGGCAGAACTCTATCGTGAAGGCGAGGGTGAGATGAATGCTGCAGGATTGCTCATTCTCGGGTATCCTTTCCACCCTCCGGCCAAGCCCGACAGCTGGCGAGGCGAGGTACTCAAGCATATTGCAGTGCCAACTCTGCTGTTGCAGGGGGAGCGCGATACCTTCGGTAGTCGCGCCGAACTGGCCGATTTCCCCTTCTCACCCGCCGTATCGGTCCATTGGTTGACCGATGGTGATCATGGTTTCAAACCGCGTAAAGCCAGTGGCGTGAGTGAGCAGGAGAATATGCAGCATGCAGCGGCGGCCATCAGCCATTTTGTGGCCCGACATGGATAGCACGAGAGGGTTGGTTTGATTGCCAGCCGTGATGAGAGAGGGAGTGTGAGGATGCAGATCCATCGACATTGGCTGATACTGGCCGGTCTCTTCGGGTTGACGGCCACCATGCTGGGGGCTTATGGCGCCCATGGATTGGCGGCGACCGGCATTACGCCCGAGCGTCTGGCGGCGTTCAATACCGCCGTGCAATATCAGTTTTTTCACGCATTGGCCCTGCTGGTTCTGGGCTGGTGTGGTGTGCGCAGCAGGGTGATCCACCTGGCTGGCACCGCTTTTGTGCTGGGGATCATCGGATTCTCCGGCAGTATTTACGCCATGGTGCTGCTTGGCAGCAAGGGGCTGGGGTTGATTACTCCGGCCGGTGGCCTCTGTTTTATGTTGGGATGGGCGGCCCTGATCTGGGCTGGCTGTCGTCTTGGAGGAAAAAATGAATAATCTGCTGCTTTATTGCCGCCCCGGTTTTGAGAAAGAGGCGGCTGCAGAGATCACCGAGCGTGCCGGTAACATGCAGTGCTACGGTTTCGCCCGGGTCAAGGACGACAGCGGTTATGTGATCTTCGAACTGTATGACGAGGAGCAGGCGGACCTGCTGGCTCGCAAGCTGCCGTTCCGGGAGCTCATCTTCATCCGCCAGATGCTGGTGGTCACCCATGAGCTGAAGGATCTGGATGTCGCGGACAGGATCTCCCCGATCCTTGAGGCGGTGAGTGACTACACCATTTGTGGCGATCTGCGGGTCGAAACTGCGGATACCAACGAAGCGAAAGAGCTGTCGGCCTTCTGCCGCAAGTTCACCGTGCCGCTGCGTCAGGCGCTGCGCAGCAACGAGATCCTGACCAAGAAGGAGACGCCAAACCGTCCGGTGTTCCACGCCTTCTTTATGGCCAATGATCACGTGTTGCTGGGCTACTCCTATTCGTTCAACAACTCCGGATTCCACATGGGGATCCCGCGCCTGCGCTTCCCGGCCGATGCGCCGAGCCGCTCCAGCCTCAAGCTGGAGGAGGCGTTTTACGTGTTCTTGCCGCGGGAAGAGTGGGATGTGCGTCTCTGCTCAGGCATGAAGGCGGTGGATCTGGGCGCCTGCCCGGGTGGCTGGACCTATCAGCTGGTGCGTCGTGGCATGATGGTGACGGCGGTCGACAACGGCATGATGGCCCAATCCCTGATGGATACCGGTCAGGTCAAGCATATCCGGGATGACGGTTTCGTCTGGCGTCCGAGCAAGAAGAACACCTACTGGCTGGTGTGCGACATGGTCGATAAACCGGCGCGGGTCGTTCACATGATTGCGGACTGGTTCCGTGAGGGTGACTGCCAGGAGGCGATGTTCAACCTCAAGCTGCCGATGAAGAAGCGTTATGCCGAGTCGGTGCACAATATCGAGGTATTGCGCGAGATGCTCAAGGAGATCGACAACGCGTTCGTGATCCAGGCCAAGCAGCTCTATCACGATCGAGAAGAGATCACCGTACATGTTTACAACAAGTACTGGGTCTCCAAACTCGAGCCCAAGGCGTGATGTAGCAGTTCTGCCCGTACGATAAATACCAAGGCCGACAGGGAAACCTGTCGGCCTTTTGCTATTCGGCTGCCGGAAAATATCAGAAACGGTAATCGAGGCGCAGGGAGGATTCGTCGTCGGTCACCTTGATCTCTATCTGCAGCGGGATGGTTTTGTCGACCGGATTGAATTGCATCTTTATCCCGTCTCCTCTCAGCCTGAGGGCGGTGTTCATTCCGCCAGCCTTGAACTTGACCTTGGGTCTGAAGCGTTCGACCGACAGACTGACGCTCTTTTCCGGGGTCAGATTGAGCTGCGGGTAGGAGGTGATCTTTTGATTGCCAAAGTTGTCGGTGGAGACTTCAATACCAAACGACAGGGGTTTGGGTGCCTTGAGCAGGTCGTTGGTATTCAGGCTCGAGCGCCATACCTCGGTGGCAGTCCGTTTTTCCTGCTGTGGCAGTTTGGCGGTTTGGGTCTGTTGATCCTGCTCGAAAGCACTGGCAGTACCACACACTAGCATCAGGCCCGACACCAGATAGCACCCGTATCCCTTCATGAAAAACACTCCCTGTTCTTTTTCTCTATTGAACATAGTTGCTGTTTAGGGAGTGGCAAAGGATTCGGAAACATAAAAAAGGGAGCCGAAGCTCCCTTTTAAAATCAATGAATTAACTCACAGGCGATCGATGATAGCTTGGGTGAATTCGCTGGTGGAAGCCGTTCCACCCAGATCGCGAGTGACCCGCTCACCGGATTCGATGGTGGCTCGTACTGCTTCGCGTATCCGCTCTGCTTTATCCTGCATGCCGAGGTACTCCAGCATCTGGATGGAGGCGAGGATCACCGAGGTCGGGTTGGCAATGTTCTTGCCTGCAATGTCAGGGGCAGAGCCGTGGACCGCTTCGAAGATGGCCGCGCCATCGCCGATGTTGGCGCCGGGCGCCATGCCAAGGCCGCCAACCAGACCGGCGCAAAGATCCGAGAGGATGTCGCCGAACAGGTTGGTGGTGACCATGACATCGAAACGCTCCGGGTACATCACCAGATTCATGCAGGCGGCATCGACGATCATCTCTTCGCTCTGGATATCCGGGTAGTGGCTGGCGATTTCACGGGCCACTTCGAGGAACAGGCCGGAGGTCGACTTGAGGATGTTCGCCTTGTGGATGATGGTGACCTTCTTGCGCCCTTCCTGACGGGCCAGCTCGAAGGCGAACTTGACGATGCGCTCGGCCCCTTCGCGGGTGATGATGCTCATTGCCTCGGCACTCTTGTTGTCATCACTGCGCTTCTGACCTGCACCCGAGTACATCCCTTCGGTGTTTTCACGCACCGTGATGATGTCGATGTTGTCGTAACGGCTTCTGGTGCCCTTGAAGGAGATGACCGGACGCACGTTGGCGTAGAGGTTGAACTTCTTGCGCAGGGAGACGTTAATGGAGGTAAAACCGCCGCCGACCGGTGTGGTCAATGGTCCTTTCAGGCTCACCTTGTTCTTCTCAATCAGATCCAGGGTAGCCTGGGGCAGCAGCTCGCCATGCTTCTCGAGGGCAACCAGACCCGCATCAGCGTATTCGTACTCAAAGTCACAGCCCGCATGGGTCAGGATCTGGATGGCTGATTCAATGATGCTGGGGCCGATGCCGTCGCCGGGGATCACGGTAATTTTTCTTTTGGACATGAGAGGGTTCCACTTCCAGGGTATAGGGGAGGATGGGGCTGCTTTATAGCATTTACTCAGCAAACCAACCACATTCCTTTACATTCTACTCACTTTTATCAACAGCGAGGGTGAGTCTCGTCATGGTTCACGCCCTTGCCTGCATTTTTGTTCGGCACTTCAGTCTGGCTGGGGCGGGTAGCGGATGTCCCGCAGGTTGAATCCCAGCGGAATATCCCGCTGCAAGCGCACCAGCCGCTGGGCCAGCAGGGCCTCATCCTGATGTTGGCGCAGTTTGATCAGTGGCTTGGCGGCGTCCTCTTGCTGGCAGGCTTCGAGCATGGCTGCCAGATTGCCATATTGCTGCAACAGCTGGGTGGCGGTCTTGGGGCCGATCCCCGGAACCCCCTTGATATTGGAACCGCTGATACCGGTCAGGGCCCAGAAGTCGACCAGCTGAGCAGGGGCTACCCCATATTGCTGCTGGACGAAGGCCGCATCCAGCCAGCGTTTGTTGAAGTAGTCGCGCACCCGGATATGCGGGCAGATCAGTTGGCAGAACCCCTTGTCGGTGGAGATGATGGTCGCCTGATGGCCATGGCTGGCGATGCCGCTGGCGAGGGTGGCGATAAGGTCATCCGCTTCATCTGTCTCGGAGAGCAGGGCATCGACACCGCACTCCCAAAAGGCATCCTGCAGGGTCGCCAGCCCTTCACGCAGTTCGGGGGGCATGGGAGTTCGCCCCTCCTTGTAGGCCGGATAGACCTCCTTGCGCCAGCTATGCACCTCGCCATCAAACACGGCAATGACATGGGTCGGCTCGCTATTGGCCAGCAGCTTGCGGCAGGTATTGATAAGGTTGGCGCGGGTTGCAACCAGCGCCTGGGCAGGGGTCAGTGCCTGCTGGGCCTGTACCGCGTGCAGACGGCGAATGAGGTTGAGGGCATCGATGATGAGCAGGTGTGGCCGGATAGTTGACATGGGGCACTCTTGACGGTCGGGACGCCCCATTGTAACAAACCGCTCGCCTTATGGGGGATTGATGGCGGTCGGGAAGGCATTGAGCCAATAAAGAGGGGCGCCGATGCGCCCCTCTGTCGATGATGTATCTGTACCCTAGCGGACAATTTCGTAGCAGGGCACATACTGGCTGCCCGGCAGCTTCATCCGCTGCTGCTTGACGAAGCTCTCCAGCAGCTTGTCCATCAGGTGCATCAGCTCCTTGTCGCCGTGCAGCTTGAAGGGGCCCTTCTTCTCGATGGCGCGAATGCCCCCTTCCTTGACGTTGCCGGCGACGATGCCGGAGAAGGCACGACGCAGGTTGGCGGCCAGCAACTGGGGTGGCTGGTTGCGGTGCAGATCCAGACTGGCCATGCTGGCGTGATCCGGTTCGAAGGGGAGCTGGAACTCCGGCTCAATCTTGAGGGACCAGTTGAAGGAGTAGGCATCGCCGACCGATTTGCGGTATTCGCGGATTTTTGGCATCGCCTCT
Organism: Aeromonas sp. S11(2024); assembly: GCF_041402345.1. Classification (NCBI taxonomy): domain Bacteria; kingdom Pseudomonadati; phylum Pseudomonadota; class Gammaproteobacteria; order Aeromonadales; family Aeromonadaceae; genus Aeromonas; species Aeromonas sp. S11(2024). The sequence goes on from NZ_JBGLRC010000012.1 coordinate 46,435, forward strand.
TTCATCACCCGGGCCACTTCCGGTGCATCGCCGACAATGATCCGGTAGAGCTTGGTCGCCGGTTCACCGAGGGTCGCCTTGATGAAGTCGTCGATGGCACGGAAGTAGTCGGCACTCTCTTTCGGGCCGGTCAGGATGATGGGCATCGGCTGCCGCTCGTTGGCCGGATGCATCATGATGCCGAGCAGATAGAGCAGCTCTTCGGCGGTGCCGACCCCGCCCGGGAAGATGATGATGCCGTGACCGAGGCGTACGAAGGCTTCCAGCCGTTTCTCGATATCCGGCAGGATCACCAGCTCGTTGACGATGGGGTTGGGCGGTTCGGCCGCGATGATGGAGGGTTCGGTCAGGCCGATGTAGCGGCCGTTTCTTACCCGCTGTTTGGCATGGCCGACGGCGGCCCCCTTCATCGGGCCCTCCATGGCGCCAGGGCCACAGCCGGTACAGATGTTCAGCTCACGCAAGCCCAGCTCGCTGCCCACGGCGCGGGTGTACTGGTACTCGATCTCGTTGATGGAGTGGCCACCCCAGCAGACGATCAGGTTGGGATCGGCGCCGGGCAGGATCACCTTGGCGTTGCGCAGAATGGCGAACACCACGTTGGAGATATGAGTGGAGTTGGTCAGATTGACCTGGCGGTTGGACTCGAGCTGATTGGAGACATAGAGAATGTCGCGCAGCACCGAGAAGAGGTGCTCCTGAATGCCGCGAATGATCTCGCCATCGACAAAGGCGTGCTCGGGGGCATTGAACAGTTCCAGCTTGACCCCGCGCTCGCGCCGGATCACATGAATATCGAACGATTTGAAGCGCTCCAGGATCTCCTTGGAGCTGTCGGTATGGCTACCGGAATTGAGCACTGCCAGCGAGCAGTTGCGAAACAGTTGATAGATATCGCTGGAGGCAGTCTGCTTGAGGCGATCCACCTCAAGCTGTGACAGCAAATCCATGCTGCCGACGGGATTGATGTGCGTAATCATAGGTTCCCCTTTACTCACTTGTTATCGTTGTGTTTTTCCCTGGGGAGAAAAGGGGACGCTATGTTGCATCCCCTGGGATCGATAGTAGTGGTAACAGAGGGTGGAGGGAAATAGGGCGACGACTGTTCGCTGTTTTTTTAGCCGCTTGTCAGGCCAGTGTCACTTGATCCCGACCGGTGTGCTTGGAGTGGTAGAGCGCCTTGTCCGCCCGCTCGAACACATCTGACGGGTTGTCCCCATCCTTGAACAGGGTTGCACCGATGGAGATGGTGATCTCCACCTTGGCATCGCGAAAACGGAACGGGATGCTCTTGATGGTCTGGCGCAGGGTCTCCAGCGGCTTCTGGAACTTGTCCGGGTTGATGTTGGGCAGCAACACCACGAACTCTTCCCCACCAAAGCGGGCGATGAAGTCGGTGTCACGCAGTGCACTCTGCAGTGCTTTGGCGACCACTTTCAGTGCCTTGTCACCCGCCATATGGCCGTAGTTGTCATTGATATTCTTGAAGTGATCGATGTCGATGATCGCCATGCAGAGCGGAGTGCGGTAACGAAGCCAACGTTTGTACTCCTGCTCCAGCCGTTCATCGAGGGCGGCCCGGTTGTGCACCTGGGTCAGGCTGTCGAGGAACAGCTTGTGTTTTTGAATGGTCAGCCGCTTCTTGTACTCGGCGGTCTCCTCCTTCATCAAGCGCAGCTTGGACTCCATGGTGGAGAGGCGGGTGAGCAGGTGACGTTCCCGTGCTGCGGTACTTTCCCGTTCTTGAAGCAGCAGGTTGATGGCGCCCATATGGCCGGAGATGGCGCGCTTGAGCGCATCGATGGAGTTATGGCTGGCCAGGGAGTGATCGATCGCCTGCAACTCGTTGACCAGCGCCTCACGGGTCTCGCGGGTTTCGTTTTGCAGCGCACGCCCCTCATCGAGGGATTCGGTAAAGCCGACATGTACCGCGGAGAGGCTCTCGTTGAGGGAGCTGAGAAAGGCGCGGGAGGCTTTACGCTCCTCACGGGTGCCTTCGATGATGAGCTCGATCACCTGCAGGCAGGTTTCCGCCAGCAGGGCAGGGTTGATCCCGATCAGCAGCTGGCGGCGAATGTCGCTCAGGCTCTCGCCGATGGCGCCGGCAAAGTCGAGTTCGGTGATAAGCCGCTGCAGCTCATCGGCGATGCGAGCGTGATCCTTTAGATCAAACGGGTCTACATCGGGCTGGCCATCGTTGCTGGCAGTATCGCTTTCTTGTTGAGTTGCACTTGACTGTGTCAACAGGGGCTGGCTTGGCAGCAGCTGGATCTTGATCGCCTGCTGGTAGAACTCCAGCAGCTTGATCACCTTCTTCTGGTGATCGGCAATGCCGTAACCGACCGGACTTGCCAGAAATTCCTTGAGGGACTTGCGGGTCTCTTCCGGGAAGCCCTTGATGGTTTTCAGCTGTTTGGAACCAAGATCGATGGCAGTTTGAGTCAGGGTGATCGACTCTTCCAGCGCATTGCTGTGCTGCTGCAGCAATTTTTCAATGGCCAGCAGATCCTCGTCTAGCGCGGTAAATGCGGGATTGTTATCCAGTTTCTGCTTGAGCTTGGCGAAGCGATTGTCCAGTTCGCGGTCGAAGCCACGGCAGGAGAGCATCAACTTGTTGATAAACTGGATACCACGGGCACGCTCTGCATCGGAAAACGACAGTACGCCGTCGAGTTCCAGCTGTTTCTGCTGAAGGGATTCCCTGAGTCTTGCCAATTGTCCTGCTACGGCAGCGATGTCATTCATTATCAGGTCGCCCTGTTGTCATTATTGTTTTTGGTGTTGGATAGCAACAGTGGTCGAACCTGGTTTCGATCCTCGCCTGTTATCTACATTATTTCCTGGTGGTTATCGGCTGCCGGCTTCCTTGCAAGGCTGGGCCAATTAACCCATTGCTTTTCATGAGAAGAATTGACTTTTACCAGTCCCTTGTCAATTGCCATCAGGCCGCATTGCCACACATCTCCATTAAAAAATGCCGCTTGTTGGCAATCGATCGCCGCGAGCTCCAACCAGGCGTTTTGCTGGCATTTTTCACTGAGCTGAATGGCTCCCGACAGGGCGAGATAACAGAGGTCAAACAGGCCATTGTGATCGAGCGCGGTCGCCGCTTTCGGCAGGAAGGGGTGACTGACAATCCCGAGGCTGATCTGGCGATCCAGCGGATAGTTGCAAGGGAAGGCGGCGATGGCGGTCAGCAGGTCTCCCGCCAGTTGATGCAGGTTGGTGACGTGACGCTGTGGCACCACATAGAGCATGTGTCCTTCACGCAAGTCATAGATACGGCCATCTTGCGGGGTTAGGGTGTCCATATAGGCACCGAAGGCCTGCTCGATTTCTCTGCTGGCCTGATAGCCGTGGCGCTCCAGCGTATTGACCAGGAAGGGGACCCGGAACAGCAGATAGTGCAGCTTGTCATCGAACTCGCTGGAGGGCTGCTCGCTGAGGTACCAGCGATCCGATTTCAGCTGGCGCTTTGCCATCTCCCGCGGCCAGCGGTTCATTAGCCGCTGCCAGTTGGCCAGACCCGAGCGTGGCTCGATCAGCAGGGCCTCATTGGTCCGTTTCAGTTGCAGGCGGGCAGTACGCAGCTTGAGCCAGAGGGTGAAGAAGAGGTAGATAAAGAGCGCCAGCAGCAGGCTGGTGGTGATACTCGACCAGAGATAGCGCTCCTGCTGATGCTGGCTGTTGTTAAGCCGCTGCTCCAGCTCCTTGATATGTTGCACCCGCTCGACCTGGACATAGTTGTCGCGGATCGCCGCCTGCTCCATGGCCTGCTCCTGCTGGCGCACCTCCTCGCCAAGACGGTGGAAGCGCTTGTAGCTGTCGAGTGCCTGACGCAGATACCCCTTCTGCTCGTAGGCAAGCGACAACAGGCGGAATACCTCGTACTGACGGCGGGTATCGCCGAGCTGATTGGCCAGCGCGCGGGCGTTCTCCAACTGCAGAATGGCGATGGCGGCCTCCTGTTTCTTCAGATAGAGCTCGCCGAGCAGTAGCAGGGTATCGATCAGCGGCTCTTTGGCATCGCTCAGCTCGTGGGACTGACGGGCCGCATTGAGGTAGTTGCTGGCCAGCGAGAGGTTGCCGCTTTGCAGGTAGGTTTTGCCGATTTCGTATTTGAGCAGGGAGGCTTGTGGTCGGTTGCTCCCCTCATCGAGCAGATCCAGCGCATTGAAGAAGTAGACCAGCGCCATATTGAGGTCGCCCTGCTCGCGGTTGAGTCGCGCCAGCACCATCAGGGAGTCACACAGCAGGGAGGGGTTGCCGATGGAGTGGAAGTAGTTGGCCGCCTCATTGGCATACTGCAGCGCTTTCTGGGGCTCCTGCTCCTGCTGGTAGAGTTTGACTATCTGGTTCGACAGTAGGCCGAGAAAGAGTGGGTCGTTGAGGCTTTTGGCCTGTTGCTGGGCATCGATATATTCCCCCAGCGCCAGCTGTGGCTGCTGCAGCGCGCGATAGAGGTCGCCGCTGATGGCGCTGACCCAGGCACTGGCGAGGGGATTGGGGGTCTTGGCGGCCCAGATCCGCGCATCTGCCAAGTGGGCCTTGGCATCATCGAAGTGCTGGTTCTCGATGTCGTAGCTGGTGCGTTGCAGGCGGCCATAAATCTGGAGCTGGCTCTGCTTGAGCGTGGGGACGGCCAACTGTTCGTCCAGTTGATCCATCAGGGCGCGGCTGGTGCTCTGGTTATCCGGTTTGAGGGCCTGACTGCGGATCTTGAGATAGAGGCCGTGGGCCTTGAGTTCCGGTTGCCGCTCTTTGTCTGCCAGCGCCATCGCCTTGTCGAGCGCTTGCTGGGTGGCTTGATATTGACCCAGTTGCAGCAGACACTCCCCTTTGAGCAGATGGGCGCCGATGGTCTGGGCCGCCGTGCTGTAGCTCAGGATGGGTTCGCGATAACCGAACTCCTGGCGATTACTGATGATTTGCTGGGGATTATTGGCTGCGCGCGTCAGGAAGGCGGTGGTGATCTGGACGCATCTGGCAGGATCGGTCAGTACCATCGATTGCGCTTGTTGCAGATCGATAGAGAGTTGCTCCTTGTCCAGATCCAGATTCGGAGCTGACAGGGAGGACATCATCATGGCCAGAAAAAACAGTTGATTCATTGGATTAAGGACGGCGCAGAGGTGTTGGCATGTTATCCAAGCCCCCCCCTGCGAGTCCAGCGTTTACTGTGGTTTGCTGGTGGCCGGCAAGTGGGTTTCGTCTGGATTTTATTATCCAGCACCCTTATCACAGCTGCGTAAAGCATCGATCGAAACCTTTTGCCAGTCATGGAGGGCGGTGCGACTGCCCTCTCTGTCGCAACTCGACTTTATTGGCGGATCAGACGCAAGTTGGCGGGCACGGCTTCGAAATCGGAGCGGAACGGGTTGATGTCGAGGCCGCCGCGGCGGGTATAGCGGGCATAGACGGTCAACTGCTCAGGCTGGCAATAGTGCTTGAGGTCGATGAAGATGCGCTCGATGCACTGCTCGTGGAACTCGTTGTGTTGGCGGAACGAGATGAGGTAGCGCAGCAGCTTCTCCCGATCGAGTTTCGGCCCCTTGTAGCGGATCACCACAGAGCCCCAGTCGGGCTGGCTGGTGACCAGACAGTTGGATTTGAGCAGGTGGCTGTGCAGGGTCTCCTCGACCAACTCGCTACCGGCTGCCCCTTGCAGTAGGGACGCATCAAACTCGTAATTGTCTACCTCGATATCCTGCTCATCAATACACTCGCCGGGCAGCAGGGCAATCTGGTGCGGCGCCTTGTCTAGGGGGAACAGGGTCACCTTGACGGTCTCGCCCGCACAGGCACTCAGATCCTTGGTCAGCATGGCGGCGACTGCCTCGATAGAGTCGCAACGGGTCTGGTTGAAGGAGTTGAGGTAGAGCTTGAAGGATTTGGATTCGATCAGGTTCGCACTGGTGGCAGGAATGGTCACTTCCCCCACCGCTACCATCGGCTTGCCCTTGGCGTTGAGCCAGGAGAGCTCATAGAGGGTCCAGACATCGCAACCGCTAAAGGGCAGGTCATCGCCCAGCTGGAGGTCATCCCGGTTCAGGCTACGTGGAACCGGTTGCAGCAGGGAGGGGGTGTACTGGCTGATGTAATCGGATTGCTGGCCCAGGCTCAGGCCGGTCAGGGCGCTGGCCCCGGCGTATCTATCTTGTTTGCTCACAGGGTTGCTCACGTAATCTGCTCATGATGAGTGGAATGAAACGGGCCATTGCAGGGCCGGATGGTTGCAGCCGTTTGGCTTGGGCGTCGGCCTCTCTGTATCCCGGGTTCTGTTTCTCGGGTCGCAAGGTCGGCTGGCAACCTTGTCTGTTACCGGGTTTGGTGGTGCAATAGCGGACTTTGCCAGCAATTGTGGGGATTTTCGATGTCGGATCAAGTTTTGTCTGCCCTGGAGCACTTTTTTGCCCGCTGGCAACGGGATGGCGAGGCCAGACGAGGCCTGCCCCTGTGCGAGTGGGAGGCGGACTGGCGTTCCCCCTGCCAGCTTGGTGAGCCCGCCGATGGTCGGGTGGCCTGGCGTCTTCACCATCGTCCCGAACCCGCCGACTTTACAGCCATGGCCGATGCCCTCGAGCTGACGATTCATCCCAGCGCCATTGCCCTGTTCGGGCACTGGTTCAGCCGCCCCATCCCCTGCCTTTTCAAGGGGCTGCGCCTTGAATTGCTCCTGCCGTGGAACGACGCGGATCTTGACCTGCTCAAGGAGAACCTCATCGGCCACTTGCTGATGCTGCGCAAGCTAAAACGAACCCCCTCCATCTTTATTGCCACCACCCGCAACGAGATGACGCTCATCTCGCTGGATAACGAGAGTGGTCAGGTGTGGCTGGAGTGGCTCGATTCAGGCCGCCGTCTGACGCTGGCGCCCTCTTTGCCGGCGTTTCTGGAACGGCTGGAGACGTTGCCGCAATAGCACCTGTTCGAGCCATGGTTACCCATCGGAACGAAAAGAGCCTTGCCATGCGGCAAGGCTCTTTTTTATTGCATCGCGTACAGGGAACGCGATTAATCCTTGAAATCCCAGGAGAGGTTGGAGACCAAGCGACAGCTGTCGCACTTGAAGTCGAAGATCTCGTGCAGCGGCTCTGCCAGCGCCCACTCACCGCCACAGCTGGGGCAGGGTCGCACCCTCTCCTCGGCCGCGCTCAGCCCGCCCACCCGGTAGAGGTAGTAGTAGGTGGGGATGCCGCTCAGCACTTCCAGCCGTTTGGCCAGATCGCTGCCGCGCCGGTAGAGGCGGCTGCCCACTTCGCCGATTTCGTGCAGCGCCGCATGTTCGGCGATGGAGCCGTTCATCTGCAACTGATCGCACGCCTCCCAATCCTCCTGCCACTTGATGATCTGCTTCTGATCGCCGTTGGCGACCGCGGGCAGTTGGTAGAGCGGAATGGGGGCGAAGTGGTCGCCACAGCGCAGCGGCGAGCAGGTGTGCAGGAAGCTGGTGTAGAGCAGCATCCAGCTCGGCCGCTCGCCCTGCTGGCCGCAAGGATCTGTGCTGTCGGAGAGCAGATCCGCCCCCTGCAGCTGGAGTTTGGGCGCCAGCAGCCCCGCCTGGTTGAGCTGCTGCTCGGCCAGTTTGACCTGCTCGCTCTGGTTGTCGGGGTGCAGGCTATCCTGCTCCGGACAGACCACCCGACTGACGAAATAACCGTCGTGCATGCTGGTGGGGAACTCCCGTCCGAGGATCTGGCCCTGATAACGCAGCATGTCGAGGTAGTTGACGATGGCCCGCTCGGCGTCGCCAAGGGAGGTATCGCGGTAACACTCAAAGCAGAGTTCGACGATATACATGGTTCAGCCTTGCCCCTGCTGGAGGAGCAGGTCGGTCAGGCGATCCACCTTCTGTTCGATGCGCGCGAGCTGTTCGGCGAGTTGCTGCAGGGTGAGCTCCGGTGCAGGTTGGGGCACGGCCTCTGGCAGGATCTCGCTCTCGGCGGTCGCGACGGGCTGCTGCTTCCACTGGCTCAGCACTTTCAGCAGCTCGGCCATCGGCACGGGCTGGGTGAGGCGGGCCTTGATCATGGCGGTGGTGGGCGTCAGGCCCTTGGAGGCCAGCTCGTTGGCAATTCGGATGATCTCGTGGGCGGACATAAGCATGCTCTGGGTGAGAAGGAGGGATCGATATCGGGGCGGGATCTTAACCAAAGCCGGCAGGGGAGGAAAGGGGCGGGCGGCTTAGCGGGGCTGGCGCAGCATCACATCGAGCTGGTCGATCGCCTCGCACCAGTCGGAGTCGTTCCACAGGGCATCGCGCAGAAAGCTGGCCTGGGCGGCGTTCCAGAAACCGGCCTCCGGCAACAGGGTTTCATTGTCGAGGTGATGGTCGTGCACAAAGCGGTGCAGGCTCAGCTCGTCGTTGGCCATCCCAAGCTGGGCAAACAGGGCTGGCAGATCGTGGACAAGGGGTTCCATCTCGTCTCTCCCTTTGTTTAATCCCTGAGATTATAGACAGGCACAGCCATCGGGCGCAGAGACGAGATTGGGGATCAGGCAGAGGGGATGCGATGGGGTGGCAGATCGACACCCACGACGTGCAGCCCCTGCATCTTGAGGGTGCCCTGATAGTGGCTCTCGCCATCGCTGGAAAATTCAAACTGATAGTGAGTCAGCAGCCGCAGGGGATTATGTGCCAGCTCCCGCCGATGGCGAGCCAGTGACAGCAGTTGCAGGTCATGGTGCTGGCAGTAGCGGCGCATATATTGCCAGGCCACTTCTGCCTGTTGGCGTTGCAGCCAGAACAGGCCGGCAATCGCAATCAGCAACAAAATTCCGAGCATCTCTCCCATAGGCGGGCTTCCTTATCGTGATGTCGATAACCGGGAGTCCTGCTCGGCACTCCCGATCTCCTTTTCTATTTCCCGCCGTGTTGCCTCGTGGCGTGAGGGGGAGGCGAGGGATCAGGCCGAGGCAAACAGACGGCCGATGGCCTTGCCCAGCGCATCGCTGCGGTTGGGGTCACGCAGTCTGGCCAGCATATCATTGCGCAGGGCCGGTAAAGTGACCAACTCGGCAAAAACCTGATTGAAGAACTGGGTCGGTTGCAGTGCCAGTTGTTCCAGATAGTGGCTGAGCAGATTGGCATCTTTCAGGTCGGGCCAGAGCCGGCCCGCAATGGCGAGCAGCAGCGCCGGGCTTGGCTGGGTTTGCAGCAGGGTCAGCAGCTTGTTGGTGCGCAAAGTGCTGCCGGGGCAGGAGGCCATGGCGCGGCAGAGGTAGGCCAGGGTCTCCGGGTTGGGGGCGGCGCACTCCTGCTCCTTGCCGATCCGCTCGAGCAGGGCGCCTTGTACTGCCGGCGGCAGCGGGGCGTTTTCAAGGCTCTGGCAGAGAGCATAGAGCGGCTCTTGCGGCAGTTTGGGCAGCGCCTTGCAGATCAGCGCCAGATTGCGCTCATCATGCAGCCGCTCGGCAAGGTCGGCAAAGCCCTGCAGCCCCAGCGTCTGCCAACCGGTGTCGTTGGGGGCGGCCAGATAGTGGCAGAGGGCATCGTAATAGGCAGAAGGGGCCTGCTCCAGCTGGCGCGCCAGCTTGGCATGCAGACTGGCCATCTTGGCCTCCGCCGGGCGGAAGGTGTAGGGATTGTCGGCCAAGCGCTGGGCTTTCTCTTCATCCAGATCGCCGGTGAGCTTGTAGCCCAGGGTCTCCACCACCTGATCCATGAACAGCTTGGGGCCATTTGACATCAGCAGGCCGCGCTCATCGAGGGCAAACTTGAGGAACCAGAGGTAGTGGCGAGACTCGCTCGGCTGGAAGAAGTGCACACCCAGCCAAGCGTGCTGTTGCAGCGGCCAGGGATAGGGCTCTTGCTGCTGTTCGATGCGCACAAAGGTATCGCTTGCCAGTGGCCGCACCTGGCGGCCCATGTCAAACAGCTGGAACTGGGTGCCAGCCTGAGTCAGAAATTCGGTCAAGGTATTGATGGCAGTAGGCGTCGCAGACATGGTGAGATCCGGCTAATGGTGATGCGGGCCGATTATAAGGCCCTTGCCGAGGATAGCCAGTGGCAGCAGACGCGTGTTGCGGCAGATATCAACATGGCAGCCATGCGGGGGGAGGTGTATAGTATCGCCCTTTTTTAACGGCGGCAGGCCGCGCTGGCTGCCGTGTATGTCGACGAGCCGGCTGAATCGCTGGTGCTGTGCGACTGAATGTATCGGCATCCTGGCTGACCCTGTCGGGTCGGCGGATCAATTTGTGGTTATGAGGAAGAGAGCGAGATGAATCAATATTTGCTGGTAGCTGGCCTGTTGGGGGAACTCACCGCCGAGTTGCAGCGCCTCGAGCGCTGGCAAGCTGACCATCCCGGTGACGAAGCCCTGGCAAGCACCCTGCCTTTTTGTGTCGATACCCTGAGCTTTGATCAGTGGCTGCAGTTCGTGCTGATCCCGCGCATGGAGCAGTTGGTGATGTTGCAGGCTCCGCTGCCGACCAGCGTCTCCCTTTATCCCATGGCCAGCGAAGTCTATAAAGAAGATCTGGCCGAGGCAGAAGCGCTGCTGCGCCTGATCGCCCGCTTCGATCTGCTGCTTTCCGGCAAAGTGATCGAACAATGATGCCTGCGCAAACTCGAGAAGAGAGTGACCTGAAGCTGACCCTGCTCTATCAGGATGAGTGGCTGGTGGCGGTCAACAAGCCGTCCGGTCTGCTGGTGCACCGCAGTTGGCTCGACAAGGGCGAGACCCGTTTTGCCATGCAGATGACCCGGGATCTCATCGGTGGTCGCCATGTCTATCCGGTGCATCGCCTCGACCGACCCACCTCCGGCGTGCTGCTGTTTGCGCTCGATCCGGTGATTGCCCGCGCACTGACCGAAGCCTTTACCCAACGTCAGGTGCACAAGGAGTATCTGGCATTGGTGCGTGGCTGGGCGCCCGAGCAGGGGGTGATCGACTATCCCCTCAAGGAGCAGCTGGACAAGATTGCCGATGCCATGAGCAACCCGGATCGCCCGGCGCAGGATGCCGTCACCACCTTCCGTCGCCTGCATCAGGTCGAGCTGCCCCACGCGGTCTCCAAGAAGCACCCCACCAGTCGCTACAGTCTGGTCAGATTGTTCCCGAAGACCGGCCGCAAGCATCAGCTGCGCCGCCATATGGATCACCTGTTCCACCCCATTGTCGGGGATACCACACACGGGGATGGTCGTCACAACCGTTTCTTTCGCGAGCACTTTGGATGCGAACGGCTGCTGCTGGTGGCCCGCACCCTGAGCTTTACCCATCCGGTGCTCAAGGTGCCGATGCGGATCCAGGCGCCACTCGGTCAGGATGTGCTGCGCCTGTTTGCCGAGCTGGGCTGGCCCGCCAGCGAGAGCGACTACTAAGCGCCTGATCCTCAGCCCTGAACCGGTGGCATCTGACGCCAGCTTGCTGATAGAGTTGCTCAAAAGAGTGACTCAAGCAGGGAGAGGAGAATGGCGCAGATCGATATCGTGGTAGGAACTGTCTATGGCGCAGCCATGCTAGTGGCCGAGACCTTGGCAGATGAGCTGGAACGCCAGGGGCATCACTGCACCCTGCACGAAGAAGCACGGCTGGCGGACATTGACCCCGGCCGTTTTTTATTGCTGGTCAGTGCTACCACAGGGCAGGGGGACATTCCTCCCAATCTGCAGCCCTTTGCCAGCGAGCTGGCTGACAAGGCGCCCTGGCTCAAGGGGCTGCGGTATGCCTTGATTGCCATGGGGGACAGCAGCTATGACCATTTTTGTGGTGCGGGCCGTCGGCTGGACGGATTGCTGCAAGAGCTGGGCGCCACGCGAGTGATTCCCTCGCTAGAGCTGGATGCTACCGTGCACGATGAACCCGAACAGGTGGCACTCAGCTGGCTGAAAAAGTGGGATATTCAGCCCTGAATATTCTCTGAAATAGAGCCATATCAATCCCCTGACCCTTAACCGGCAGGGGATTGTTATTTGTGAACTGTCATTTCTCATATGTTCCCATAAATTATCTCTGTTGTTGTTTTATTTTTCTCTTTTGAGTCCTCTTTCGTATGGAAATATGTACATAGTTCTTTCTAAATAGTTCAATCGCTGAAAGCGATTTCAATCATGTTTTTAAAGAATTGTGGAGCTAATGAGACATTTCTTGATGGCTTATATTTTTGTTGGTATCGCTTTCAAGTGGTTTTTTATTGCTTTAAATCTGATGCCTTGGGTTTTATTTCTGCTTATTTGTTGTTTTTGAGGGTTTTTTTTGTGCTTTTTGTTGTGGTTTGGCAATGGGTGTTCATTTTGTGAGTGTTGTCATATCACCCAGCTGGCATGCTCCATATAATCGCATCTGCTTGTCACTTGGATATATCTACTGGCTAAGCCTTGATTATTAGGACATCACTCATCCTCAGCGGGAAAAGGAAAATGACAATGAATGCAAAATGGCTTCCGATAGCTGCCGCAGTAAGTATGGCGCTCTCTTCCGGTGTTGTTGTTGCTGCTGACGCAGATAATGGTTGGGAAGTACATGGTTATGGTCGTCTGGGTGGTCAATGGAATGGCGATGGCGCCAGCAAAATGAACACCTTGGGGAAACAGGACTACCGTACTGTGACCTCTATGGATGAAAATGCCAACCAGGTCGAGTTGTCTGTAAAAAAGAAATTTGAAGGAAAAAATGGTGTAAAGGGTGAGTTTGTCACTCGTGCCGAATATGGTAACCAGAATGCAGGTGACACAGGCTATTTTGTTTCCTCTGAAGGCTCACTGCAGACAAAGCGTGATGATGCCCAATTTGAAATGAAAGAAGCCTATGTGGAGCTGGCTGGTTTTGATTTCCTCGATAAGGATACCAAGATTTGGGCCGGGCAACGTTATTTGAACCGTGAACAAGGGATCTTGACCAAAGAGTTCTGGAAGCAATCTTCGGGTGTCGGTGCTGGTTTCCAGAATGGTGGTTTTGGTATGGCCGTGGTATCAGCTGATGATGCAGGCCAAGTGCGTAATAGCCATGACTTCGGCAAAACCGGTGAAAACCGCACCGCTACGTCACTGAATGTTTTTTATTATGGTTTGCAAGCTCTTGGTGGCACTTTCGACTTCGATTTGAAGGGGATGAAGCAGTCCAATACCGATGCTGATGCCGCATCAAACAAAGATTCGGTTACCGGAAAATATACTAAAAATGCAGACACCGGTGTTGGTGCCTCTATTGCCTATAACCGCGATTATTATGGTTTTAAAGGTTGGTCCAAAACGGCTATCGCTTATGGTGAAGGTATGGCCTCCAATCGTGGGGTTAACTTCGGCTCCTGGAACGGTGGCACCGTTGGTAAAGACTCCAGCGCGCTGTTCTTCACCTCTTATGGTGTTGCCGAAGTGGCTCCTCGCTTGCAGCTTGGTAGTGAGCTGACTTACTGGGCCCCGCAACATGTGAACTGGGGTGGCGATCTCGACGTTGCCCGCACCATCTTTGCCCTGCAGCCATCCTATAAGGTCAATGACAATCTGCGTTTGATCCTTACCGGTTCCTATGCGAACGAGAAAGTTGAAGATCAGAATGGTAAAGCACAGTGGGGTCGCACGGATGTAAATACCCAGTTCTATGCTTTGGAAGTAGCTACGGCATTCACTGTTGATGCAGACTACTGGGGACGTCCACAGATCAAACCCTTCGTGACCTGGGTGAAATCCAGCGATGAAAATGCCTCTGGTGCGATCAGCATTGACTCCACCAAAGACAACGGCAAGCTGTCTACCTCACAAGTGTTCTTCGGGGTTGAAGCTGAAGTATGGTTCTAAGCTGATTCTCAGCTAACAGTAAAAGAAGCGGCGCATGTTCATGCGTCGCTTCTTGATTTAAAGGAATAGCTATTATGAGACGTAACACGAAAGTGGCAGTGATCGTGGCTGGAGTTCTGCTGTTGGGTGGGTGTGCCAGTCATAGCTCACAGTCAATTCCGGATTCTGGATTCGCTACCTTGATGGCGTCTCCCGCATGTTGCACGGATTTTGCTCAGATGCCCCTTGATGCATTGCCAGATGATGACAGCACTCTGGAAGTAGTCTTGGATTCTTCTTCGCCTGTATTTGACTTCAATGATGGCAAATCTTACTTCAAAGCCTTTCAGCTGCCCAAGCAGCGTAGCCAAATAGATATCATGCTTAAGTCTTATTTCACTGATAGCATCATGTTGCCAAGTGTGCTTTTTTTAGACAAAAAGCTAAGGGTTATAAAAGAAGTCAATGCTGAGCAATTCCAGCTCGTTTATGGCAGCATCGGTCGTCGTATTTCCCTGGATAGCCATATTACCTTAGACCAAGCGTCATCTGGCCAGCAGGCTGAGTTTATGATTATCAAGGCGGACCCCAAAAGTCGTCAGGGTGAGACTAAGGTAATGTCTGCGGCAAGAAAATGGGCAAAGGAGACTGGCTTGGCCGAGCCGGTGGAAGCTGATCCTGTGTTCTCACATAGCATGTCTGGTAATTTAGCTCTGTCGGTGCGTTCATCTGGCCAGCTCTTGAGTTCAGGGCAGGTAATGTCATTAGGTGCAGTGCAAAACCAGTCCATCACTCCCTCACCTCAGCCTACCGTAGGCAATAGCAAAAGTGCCATTGTGTTACCAGCATCAACTTCAGCACCTGCCATGCTGAGTGAAACAGAAGCCTTCTACCAGAGCCAGATCGAAAAAGCGGTCAAGGCGGGGGATATCGACAAGGCGATGAAGCTGGTGAACGAGGCCGAGCGGGCTGGTTCAACCAAAGCAAAAAGCGTGTTTATTGATGCGGTCAAGCGCTCGCAAAAATAGAGTAATACGACCGTTTGCTGGTCAGATATATTTGTTGAGGCCTCCCTTGTTGGAGGCCTTTTTAATCGGTAGACTGTAATAAATAAAAATCACGCCGTTACATTGAGTTACAATGAGTTTCCATTCGATATGAATAGCATTATTAAATTACAAAGTGAAACTGCTATTTATATGTTTTTGTAATAGAGTGATAATGCGGATTAGTAACTTATATTAGATGCGTTTTTTAGCCGCTAAACAAGTTGTGATCTTCCCTCCAAATTCAATATTCCCCCGCCTTCGAAAGCAGCAATTTATGACCCGCTGGGTTATATTCTGATGGTCAAAATAAACAAGCCCGACTCGAAGATATCTGAATGAATCAGTCCTTATTTCATCCAGATAGATCGTTCAGGGACGACAATCCATTCAGGAGCGCACACAATGTTCAAAAATGCTTTCTCTAATCTGCAAAAGGTTGGTAAGGCGCTGATGCTGCCAGTATCAGTCTTGCCAGTCGCAGGTATTCTGCTGGGGGTGGGTGCTGCCCACTTCAGCTGGATGCCGGAAATTGTCTCCCAATTGATGGAGCAAGCCGGTGGTTCCGTATTTGGCCAGATGGCCCTGCTGTTTGCAGTGGGTGTTGCTCTGGGCTTTACCAATAACGACGGTGTATCCGGTCTGTCAGCTATCGTTGGCTACGGCATCATGGTCGCAACCCTGAAGGTCATGGCACCTGTGATGGGTGTTGAAACCATCGAAACCGGCGTGCTGGGTGGTATCCTGGCCGGTGGTATCGCTGCCTGGGCCTTCAACCGTTTCTACAAGATCCAGCTGCCAGAGTACCTGGGTTTCTTCGCGGGCAAACGTGCCGTACCCATCATCACCGGTTTCCTCTCCATCGGTCTGGGTGTGATCCTGTCCGTGATTTGGCCGCCAGTGGGTGGCGCCATCGGTGCCTTCTCTGACTGGGCTGCCAACCAGAACCCGGTACTGGCCTTCGGTATCTACGGCGTGGTTGAGCGCTCTCTGATCCCGTTCGGTCTGCACCACATCTGGAACGTACCGTTCTTCTATCAGGCTGGTACTTGCGTTAACGGTGCCGGTGAAACTGTTCACGGTATCATGACTTGCTTCCTGACTGCTGATGACGCGTCCCGCGCTGCCGGTAACGGCTTCGGTCAGCTGGCTGGTGGCTATCTGTTCAAAATGTTCGGTCTGCCTGCTGCTGCGTTCGCCATCGCTCACGCTGCCAAGCCGGAAAACCGCGCCAAGATCGTTGGTATCATGGCCTCTGCAGCCCTGACCTCTTTCCTGACCGGTATCACCGAGCCGATTGAATTCTCCTTCCTGTTCATCGCTCCGGTTCTGTACGCAATCCACGCTGTACTGGCTGGTCTGGCTTATGTGCTGACCAATTCTCTGGGTATCGTACACGGTCACACCTTCTCCAACGGCTTCATCGACTTCGTGGTGCAATCACCGCGTGCCGACAACATGCTGCTGCTGGTAGGTCTGGGTCTGGTTTACGCGGCCATCTACTACGTCGTATTCAGCTTCGTTATCCGTGCCATGAACCTGAAAACCCCGGGTCGTGAAGACGAGACTGCTGAAGAGGCCGTTGGCCAAGGCAAAGACGAGATGTCTGCTGCTCTGGTTGCCGCCTTCGGTGGTAAAGAGAACATCGCTTCTCTGGATGCCTGCATCACCCGTCTGCGTGTTGGCGTGAAAGATGTTTCCAAAGTTGACCAGGCTGGTTTGAAGAAACTGGGTGCTGCCGGTGTGGTAGTGGCTGGTTCCGGCGTTCAAGCCATCTTCGGTACCAAGTCTGACAACCTGAAAACCGACATGGACATCTGGATGAAGAGCAACTAATTCTGTTGCCTGAATATCAGCGTGTTTGAAGAGGGAGGCGAAAGCCTCCCTCTTGCTATTTCTGGTTATGGATCGTGCGAGTCACAGCAGGTCGAGCTCGGCAGGAGTCTCTTTGCCCAAGGGGCGATATGTAACGGGATGCCCTCTGTCGGCACAACTGCTGGTGTGCCTCGCGGCGCCCTATCGCACGTCATCACCAGATAAACCCATATAAAGTCAGCCAATAAAAAGAGCGCCACCAGGGCGCTCTTTTGTCGCGTCGGGGGGATTAGAGTTTCTCCAGATCCCGTTCGATTTCGCTGATCTTGTTTTGTACCACTTTTTCCAGATGGCGCAGGTCGCGCAGGATCTTCTGCTTGATGTCCGGGTCGGCCTGCTGATGGACGCCCTGGGTCAGGTTGTCCAGCTCGTCCACCACATACTTGAGGTTGGCGTTGATCTCGGTGACATCCTTGTACTCATGGGTACCGGAGTCGACCAACATGGTTTTGCGCTGGCGGGGATACTTGAATTTGACACTCTTGGCGAAGAACTCGCCCTTCTGCTTCTTGAAGTAGATCTTGAGGATGTCGTGGTTGGCCTCTTGGCGCAGGGTATAGCTGTCGACGGAGGCGGGATCCTGGATCCCCAGGCTCTTCAGATTCTCGTACATCAGGCTTCCTCGGTTTGAAACGATCCTGTCCCATCCATCTTAACCGATGCCTCATGGCTTGCCTGTGACAGGGGCGCCAAAATCAAAAGGGCGCCATCAGGCGCCCTTTCATCACAGCAATGCTGATTACTCGTCGATGGAGCGCAGCAGGGCGTTGATGCCGACTTTGGCACGGGTTTTGGCATCGACCTTCTTGACGATCACCGCCGCGTAGAGGCTGTACTTGCCGCACTTGGAGGGCAGGGAGCCGGAGACGACCACGGAGCCAGCAGGTACGCGGCCGTAGTGGATCTCGCCGGTTTCACGGTCATAGATGCGGGTGGACTGGCCGATAAAGACGCCCATGGAGATGACGGAACCTTCCTCGACGATGACCCCTTCAACCACTTCGGATCGGGCACCGATAAAGCAGTTGTCTTCGATGATGGTCGGGTTGGCCTGCAGTGGCTCCAGTACGCCACCGATGCCGACGCCGCCGGAGAGATGCACGTTTTTACCGATCTGGGCGCAAGAGCCGACAGTGGCCCAGGTATCGACCATGGTACCTTCGTCAACGAAGGCGCCGATGTTGACATAGGAGGGCATCAGCACGGTATTGGGGGCGATAAAGGAGCCTTTGCGGGCTGTTGCCGGCGGCACCACGCGCACACCCGCTTCCTTGAACTGCTCGGCGGTGTAGTTGGAGAACTTGAGGGGAACCTTGTCGTAGTACTGGGCATCGTCGCCCTTGATGATGCCGTTGTCGTTGATGCGGAAGTAGAGCAATACCGCTTTCTTCAACCACTGATGGACAACCCACTCACCGGCGATCTTCTCGGCAACCCGTGCCTTGCCAGAGTCCAGCAGGTCGATGGCTTGCAGGATGGCGGACTTGGTGGCGCTATCCACGGAGCCCGGAGTAATGGTGTCGCGGCGCTCGAAGGCCGCTTCAATGATCTGTTGCAACTCGGTCATGACAGGTTTCCTTTAAAAAATTTTGTTTGTTGTATCACACTTTTCCGACTGTTTTTAAGGGGTTGACCGGAATTCTTCCGGCCAGCGGCCATTTCTTCATCCGGTGTGTGCCAACCAGTTGTTTGGCATGGCAAAAAACGCCCGACAATCAGCCTCTTTCGAATCGCGGCTCGCTTAATCCAGCACCGACTGCTGGGGATTGAGCTGGTGTACCAGTCGCTCTTCCAGCTGTTTTTGCTGCTCGGCGGTCAATGGTTCGCCATCGAGGCTGGTCAGGCTGAAAAAGTCCTCGACCCTCTCACCGAAAGTGGCGATTTTGGCGGCGTGCAGCGACAGCCCGCACTGCTGGAATACGGCACCGATCCGCGCCAGCAGGCCGGGGGTATCGAGGGCTGTCAGCTCCATCAGGGTGTGGCGGCTTTCCCCTTTATGAGGCAAAAAGACCACCCTGGTTGGCACGCTGAACTGGCGGTGGCGCCGTGACAGCGGCTTGTTGCGCAGCACCAGCTTGCCCGGCTCTTGCAGCGCTTTCTCCAGCGCTTTCTTGATGGTGGCGGTGCGGTTGGGGCTGATGGGCTCGCCGCTCGGCTCCAACACCACGAAGGTATCGAGCACATAGTTGCTGCGCGAGTTCATGATCTGGGCGTCGTGGATGTTGAGGTTCTTCTGATCCAGCGCCGAGGCGACGGTGGCAAACAGATTCGGGGTATCGCGGCAGTAGATAAACACCTCGCTGCCGCCGCGGGTCGGATGTTTGCCGATGATCACCAGCGGTGCCGGATTGTCGCCATGCTCGATGATGTGGCGGCAGTGCCAGGCGATCTGTTCCGGGCTGTGACGCAGGAAGTAATCGGCCTTGAAGTCGCCCCAGAGCTGATTGATTGCCTCTTCCGATACATCCCGTTGCGCAAGCAGTTGCTTGGCCTGACGCTGGTTTTCGCGAATGCGCAGCCGCATGTCGGGCGGGTTCTCCAGCCCCTGACGCAGCGCCTTCTGGGTCGCGAAGTAGAGCTCGCGCAGCAGGGTGCCCTTCCAGTCGTTCCACAGGGTATCGTTGGTGGCGCAGATATCGGCCACGGTGAGGCAGTAGAGCAGGTCGAGATGCTGCTCGTCGCGCACCTTCTGGGCAAAGTCGGTGACCACGTCGGGATCGTAGATATCGCGGCGCTGGGCGGTGACCGACATCAGCAGGTGATGGCGTACCAACCAGGCGACCAGTCGGCTCTCGTAGCGATCCAGACCGTGCAGCTGGCAGAACTCCAGCGCATCGACGGCGCCAAGTTCCGAGTGATCGCCGCGCCGCCCCTTGGCGATGTCGTGGAACAGGGCGGCGATGCTGAGCAACTCCGGTTTGCGCAGCCGGGTGAAGACCTCGTGGCAGAGCGGGTGACTCTGGCGGCTGGCCGGATTGGGAAACTGGTGAATGTTCTTGAGCAGCCGGTGGGTGTGCTCATCTACGGTGTAGGCGTGGAACATGTCGAACTGCATCTGGCCGACGATGAGGTTCCATTGCGGCAGATAGGCGGCGAGGATGCCGTATTTGTGCATCAGGGTGAGCGGCAGGCCGATGCCGTTGGGGTGGCGCAGCAGCGCCATAAAGAGGCGACGGCAGTCAGGCAAGTCCTGCAACCAGCAGTTGAGTTTGCGGCGCGCCTCGCGCAGTTGGCGCAAGGTGGCCGAGTGGATGCCCGCAATCTCGGGATGCTGGGCCATCTGATAGAAGAGGCGCAGGATAGCGGCCGGTTCACGGCTAAACAGCTCCGCATCCACTGCATCGATGAGGCGGCCACGGAGCTGGAACTCGTCGGAGAGGCGGCGCACATCCATGGCGGTGTTGCCGAGGATCGCCTCGTCAAACAGCTGCAGTAGCATCTCGTTGAGTTCGGAGACCCGCCGCACCGTCTGGTAGAAGCGTTTCATCATCTGCTCGACCGGGGTGTTACCTTCCCCCTCGAACCCCAACATTTGGGCTACGGTGCGCTGGCGATCGAACAGCAGGCGGTTATCTCCCTTGTTGATGGCCATGTGCAGGGCGAAACGCACCTTCCAAAGAAAATTCTGGCAGTCGAGCAGTTCGCGATACTCGGCGCGGTTGAGAAAGCCGTGGCTGGTCATCTCGAACAAGGTAGTGGCGCCAAAGTGGCGGCGGGCGACCCAGGCGAGGGTTTGAATATCCCGCAGGCCGCCCGGATTGCTCTTGAGATCTGGCTCCAGCTTGTAGGCGGTGCCGAGAAACTGCTGGTGCCGCTCCGCCTGCTCCTGGCGCTTGGCGCGAAAGAAGGCTTCGCTCGGCCAGAAGTGCTGGGGGCCGGTGGCCTCTTTCAGTTGCCGGAAGCCCTCCAGGCGACCGGTGATGTAGCGGGCCTCAATGAGGTTGGTTGCGACCGTGATATCAGCGCGCCCCTGCTCGAGGCACTCCGCCACGTTGCGCACCGCCTGACCCACCTCAAGCTTGAGATCCCACAGCAAGGTGATGAACTCGCCGATGCGCAGTCCCAACACCTCGTCCAGTTCATCGCCATCATAGAGGATCAGCAGGTCGATGTCGGAGTGGGGGTGCAGCTCGCCACGGCCATAACCGCCTACCGCGATCAGGGTTAGGTCGCTCTTGTCGAAGCCGAACTTCTGCCACAACCGGCAGAGCAACTGATCCATGTACTCGGAGCGGGTGGCGACCAGCTCGATGATGTTGTCGCCGGCATCAAAACGGGCGTGCAGCCAGCCGAGAAAGCGGCTCAGGTACTCTTTGCAGTTGTCGCGAGTGAGCTGGTCATCGGGTAACAAATGGGGGGAAAGCAGGCTGGCGTCCATGGCATCTCACACGCAAGTGGCAGGCAAACGGCTGAAACAGAAGTAAAAACCCCGGCGCTTTGGAAGTTCAGGGCCGGGGTTCGATGTTAGCTGTGTTTGATGAAGCGGTCGATAGTGTCATCGGGGCGCAGGGTAAGCACCTCGCAGCCATCCTCGGTCACCAGCAGGGTGTGCTCCCACTGGGCGGAGTCGCCGCCATCCTTGGTGGTCACGGTCCAGCCATCCTTCGGATTGACCTTGCAGTGATATTTCTTGCTGTTGACCATGGGCTCGATGGTGAAGCACATGCCTGCTTTCAGCTCCAGCTTGCCGCTGTTGCGGTAGTGGAGGATCTGCGGCTCTTCGTGGAACTCGGCACCGATGCCGTGACCGCAGTAGTCACGCACCACGGAGAAACCGGCCTTCTCGACGATGGGTTGAATGACGGCGCCAATTTCGGTAATGCAGGCTCCCGGACGTACCTTCTTGATGGCTGCGTAGAGGCTCTCTTGCGCAACCTTGCAGAGCTGGCGGCGCAGCGGGGTGGTCTCGCCCACGATGAACATGGCCGAGGTATCACCGTGGTAGCCATCCTTGATGACGGTGATATCCAGGTTGATGATGTCGCCATCGCGCAGCTTCTTGTGATTCGGGATACCGTGGCAGATCACATCGTTCACCGAGGTGCAGATGGATTTGGGGAAGCCGTGGTAGTTGAGCGGAGCTGGAACCGCCTGTTGTACGTCGACAATATAGTCGTGGCAGAGGGTGTTCAGTTCGTCAGTGGTGACGCCAGCTTTGACATGGGGCGCAATCATGACCAGCACATCGGCGGCCAATTGGCCGGCAACGCGCATCTTTTCAATCTCTTCCGGTGTCTTGATTTTAATGGACATGGGATCTCTCTTGCGGCCTGCCGCTGGGCCTGCGAGGGCAGACAGGACAGGTAATGAAAAATAGATGCGTTTGCAATCAGGGCAAAATTTTATCCGCAACCCCCGCGTACTTCCAGTGTGATTGTCATCACAACGTCAAATCAGCGTCGCAGCATCCTCTGGCGGGATCCATATTTACACCTGTTTAGGGTGTCGGCCGGTGGTGTCCTGAACAAAGTTATGGTATAAAGCGCGCCGGAATGGGGAACTTGCGTCCCGATTTCATCACCCTTACTTAAACAACACACACACATCGACACATATGCCGGGGTGCCTTAACGGGTCGGTTATATGGGATGTGTGGAGGCCTAACCCCAATACAGAGGTATAAAATGGCTAAAGTTTCTATGCGCGACATGCTGCAAGCCGGCGTTCACTTCGGTCACCAGACTCGTTACTGGAACCCGAAAATGAAATCCTACATCTTCGGTGCCCGCAGCAAAGTTCACATCATCAACCTGGAAAAAACCGTTCCGATGTTTGACGATGCCATGAACTTCATCAGCTCCGTAGCTGCCAAGAAAGGCAAGGTACTGTTCGTTGGTACCAAGCGTGCCGCGTCTGAAGCCGTAAAAGAAGCCGCTGAGCGTTGCGACCAGTTCTATGTAAACCACCGCTGGCTGGGCGGTATGCTGACCAACTGGAAAACCGTTCGTCAGTCTATCAAGCGCCTGAAAGATCTGGAAACCCAGAGCCAAGACGGTACCTTCGACAAGCTGACCAAGAAAGAGGCGCTGATGCGTACTCGCGAAATGGAAAAGCTGGAGAAGAGCCTGGGTGGTATCAAGAACATGGGCGGCCTGCCTGACGTTCTGTTCGTTGTCGATGCCGACCACGAGCATATCGCTATCAAAGAAGCCAATAACCTGGGTATCCCGGTAGTTTCCATCGTTGATACCAACTCCAACCCGGACGGCGTTGACTATGTCATCCCGGGTAACGACGACGCTATCCGTGCCGTACAGCTGTACCTGAATGCTGCTGCTGACACCGTACTGGAAGCTCGCGCTCAGGACATCGTTGTTCAAGCCGAACAAGATGGCTTCGTTGAAGCTGAGTAATTGATAAGGACTGTAAAGCCCTTATTAACCAAGCTGATGTAATTGGTTAGCAGGGGCCCTTGTGGCCCCTGTTTCTTGTCAATTCAAGACCGAGGATACTGGACATGGCTAACGTTACTGCCGCCCTGGTAAAAGAACTGCGCGAGCGCACTGCCGCTGGCATGATGGATTGCAAAAAAGCACTGGAAGAAGCTGCTGGTGATATCGAGCTGGCAATTGAGAACATGCGCAAATCCGGTCAGGCCAAAGCCGCCAAGAAAGCTGGCCGTATCGCCGCTGAAGGCGTTATCTTTGCTCGCACCGAAGGCAACGTTGCCGTCATGATCGAGCTGAACAGCGAAACCGACTTCGTCGCCAAAGATGCCAGCTTCATGGCAATGGGCCAGAAGATCGCTGACATCGCTGCGACCCAGAAAATTGCTGACGTTGACGCGCTGAAAGCCGCTGACTTCGGTAACGGCGAATCCGTCGAGCTGACCATCACCAACCTGATCGCCAAGATCGGTGAGAACATGAACCTGCGTCGCGTGATGCTGGTTGAAGGTGACAACCTGGGTACCTACGTTCACGGTTCCCGCATTGGTGTTATCACCAAGCTGACCGGTGGTTCTGCCGAGCTGGCCAAAGATCTGGCCATGCACGTTGCTGCCAACAGCCCGCAATTCGTCAAGCCTGAAGACGTGTCTGCTGAAGTCGTTGCCAAAGAGCGCGAAATCCAGATCGACATCGCCATCAACTCCGGCAAGCCGAAAGAGATCGCCGAGAAGATGGTTGAAGGCCGCATGAAGAAGTTCACCGGTGAGGTTTCCCTGACTGGTCAACCGTTCGTGAAAGATCCTTCCATGACCGTTGCCGAGCTGCTGAAGAAAGAAGGCGCTGACGTTGTCTCCTTCACCCGTTTCGAAGTGGGCGAAGGCATCGAGAAGCAAGAGACCGATTTCGCTGCTGAAGTTGCAGCCCAAATCGCGGCCGCTCAAAAGGCCTAATCGAACCGGTTTTTCCGTTTCCCCAGACCGCGACTTATGTCGCGGTCTTTATATGACCAGGAATCAGTGACATGAGTACCAATCCCAAACCTGCATACAGACGTGTTCTTCTGAAGTTGAGTGGTGAAGCCCTGCAAGGATCCGAGGGTTTCGGCATTGATCCGGCGGTGCTGGAGCGGATGGCCCAAGAGATCAAAGAACTGGTTGAGTTGGGTGTTCAGGTCGGTCTGGTCATCGGTGGCGGCAACCTGTTCCGTGGTGCCGGTCTTGCCAAAGCGGGCATGAACCGCGTGGTGGGCGACCACATGGGTATGCTGGCAACCGTGATGAACGGTCTGGCCATGCGTGATGCCCTGCATCGTGCTTATGTGAATGCCCGTCTGATGTCTGCCATCTCCCTGCAAGGCGTCTGCGACTCCTACAGCTGGGCCGAGGCAATCAGCCAGCTGCGTGCTGGCAAAGTCGTTATCTTCTCTGCCGGTACCGGCAACCCCTTCTTCACTACCGATTCTGCGGCTTGCCTGCGCGGGATCGAGATCGAAGCTGACGTGGTGCTCAAAGCCACCAAGGTTGATGGTGTATACAACGAAGATCCGGTCAAGAATCCGGATGCCGTGCTGTATCATGAACTGAGTTATGATGAAGTTCTTGAAAAAGAGCTCAAGGTGATGGATCTTGCTGCCTTTACCCTGGCACGTGACCATGATCTGCCGATCCGCGTGTTCAACATGAACAAACCGGGTGCCCTGCGCCGGGTTGTCATGGGTGAACCGGAAGGCACTCTGATCCACCACGTTGGTAAATAAGATAAAAGTGAGCCACCTGGCGCTCTTATCCTATCCATCACGTCAGTAAATAAGATAGACACGGGCCGTGTAGCGGCTCGTTCGCCAAAAGGAAAACCACTGTGATCAACGAGATTAAAAACGACGCCAAGGACCGTATGGGCAAGAGCGTAGAAGCGCTCAAGACTCAAATGTCCAAGATCCGTACCGGCCGCGCTCACCCGAGCCTGCTCGACGGCATCCAGGTTGAGTATTACGGTGCTGCCACTCCGCTGAAACAGTTGGCCAACGTCGTGGCAGAAGATGCTCGCACCCTCTCCATCTCCATTTTTGACCGCTCCATGATCCAGGCGGTAGAGAAGGCGATCCTGACCTCCGATCTGGGCCTGAACCCGTCCAGCAATGGCCAGACCCTGCGTGTGCCGCTGCCGCCGCTGACCGAAGAGCGCCGTCGTGACCTGACCAAGATCGTCCGTGCCGAAGCGGAAAACGCCCGTGTTGCCGTGCGCAACATCCGTCGTGACGCCAACGCCGATCTGAAAGCGCTGCTGAAGGACAAAGAGATCTCCGAAGACGACGACCGTCGCGCCCAGGAAGAGATCCAGAAACTGACCGACTCCTACATCAAGCTGGTCGATGAGGCCCTTGCCGTAAAGGAGAAGGAGCTAATGGAAATCTAACCGTCTGAAAGGTATATTACGAGCGCCGTGTAGTGCCCCTGCACGGCGCTTTTGTCTTTGTGGGAGAATTACATGTCGCTTTTGGCTGCGTTGGGTGATTGTGCCAACTCGTCTTTACCCCGTCACGTCGCCATCATCATGGATGGTAACGGTCGCTGGGCCCAGAACCGAGGCAAGATGCGGGTTTATGGCCACAAGGCGGGCGTCAAGTCAGTGCGCGAGGCCGTTACCTTTGCTGCGCGTGCCAAGATCGAGGCATTGACCCTGTTTGCATTCTCCAGCGAGAACTGGCGCCGCCCGGAAGGGGAGGTCAGTGCCTTGATGGAACTGTTCATCACAGTGCTGGGTCGTGAGGTGCAGAAACTGCACAACAACGGGATCCGGCTCAAGGTGATTGGCGATACTGCTCGCTTTAGTGAGCGGTTGCAGGCCAAAATCGCCAAGGCGGAAGCCTTGACCGCCAATAACAAGGGGTTGACCCTGAACATTGCGGCCAACTATGGCGGCCAGTGGGATATCGCCCAGGCGGCCCGCAAGCTGGCTAAAGCAGTGGCGGCCGGTGAACTGGCCGCTGACGACATTGATGAATCCATGTTGACCCGTGAGGTTTGCATGGCCGATCTGCCACCCGTGGACCTGTTGATCCGCACCGGTGGCGATCATCGCATCAGCAACTTTGTGTTATGGCAGCTCGCCTATGCCGAGCTCTATTTTACCCCGGTATTGTGGCCCGATTTCAACGAGGCCGAGTTCAGTGAGGCGGTCGCCTCTTTCGTTGCCCGCGAGCGTCGCTTCGGTTGCACGGGTGAACAGATACGGGAATTGATCGCCGAGCAGCAGACCGGCTAAACCCCGCTCCCAAGAGAGAGGTTTCTTTTGCTAAAACAACGAATTATTACTGCTTTGATGTTGATCCCCCTGGTGTTGGGGGCGCTCTTCTTTCTGCCATTGAAATTTTTTGCCCTGTTGGCTGCGCTGGTGTTTTTGTTGGCCAGTCGCGAATGGAGCGGGTTTGTCTCTGCTGCTCCGCAGCAATGGTTACCCATCGTATTTTGTCTGTTGCTCGGTGCCAGCCTCTTTTGGCTGCCGGTGGAGCAACTCTGGACGCCCCACCTGCACCCCCTCGTGATGGGCGTGCTCTGGACCGCGGTAAGCTGGTGGCTGCTGGGTCTGCTGCTGGTGCTGCGCTATCCCCAAAGCGCCAAGCTGTGGAAAGAGTCTATCTGGCTCAAGTCGCTGTTTGGTCTGGTGACTCTGGTTCCCTTCTTCTGGTCGCTGGTCGCCATCCGTGGTTACAACTTTTACCATGACCCCATGATGGGGGCCTGGATCCTGTTGTTCGTGATGGGACTGGTCTGGGCGGCAGATTCTGGCGCGTATTTTTTCGGCAAGGCGTTCGGTAAGCACAAGCTTGCCCCCGCCGTCAGTCCGGGCAAAACCATCGAAGGAATGTGTGGCGGCCTCTTTACCGCCAGCCTGCTGGCCATCGGCGTTACTTGGTCGATGGGATTTGTTCCTGCCAAGATGATCACCGTGCTGTTTTGCTCTCTGCTGGCGGTGCTTGCTTCCGTACTCGGTGATCTGACCGAGAGCATGTTCAAGCGCGAAGCGGGCATCAAGGACTCCGGCACCCTGCTGCCTGGTCATGGCGGCATTCTCGACCGGATTGACAGCCTGACCGCCGCCCTGCCGGTGTTTCTGCTCAGTTATCTGCTACTCAGTCAGGAGTTTTGATGCACAAGTCACTGGTTATTCTGGGAGCCTCCGGCTCCATCGGTCAGAGTACCTTGAAAGTGCTGCGCCATAACCCGGGTAGTTGGCAAGTGTTGGCGTTGACCGCCGCCCGCAACGTGGATGCCATGTTGCGGGACTGCCTCGAATTCTCCCCCCGTTTTGCCGTGATGGTCGATGAGGATGCCGCCCGTGAACTGGCTGCCCGTCTGAAAGCGCACGGTAGTACAACCCGGGTCATGTCTGGTGCAGCAGCCCTCTGCGAGGTTGCCGCTCACCCCGACGCCCATAGCGTGATGGCCGCCATCGTCGGTGCGGCCGGACTGGCCCCGACCATGGCCGCGGTACGTGCCGGCAAGCGTATTTTGCTGGCCAACAAGGAGGCGCTGGTGATGTCCGGTGCTTTCTTCATGGAGGCCGTTCGCGAGCATGGTGCCGAGCTGCTGCCCATCGACAGCGAACACAATGCCATCTTCCAGTGTCTGCCGACTGCCGTGCAGCGCCAGCCCGGTTTTTGCGATCTGGCTGCGGCGGGGATCAGCAAGATTTTGCTGACCGGCTCCGGCGGCCCGTTCCGTTACACCGAGATCAGCGAGCTGGCCAAGGTGACACCGGCGCAGGCCATCGCCCATCCCAACTGGTCGATGGGGGCCAAGATTTCGGTCGACTCCGCCACCATGATCAACAAGGGGCTGGAGTACATCGAGGCGCGCTGGCTGTTCAATGCTGCGCCCGAGCAGATCCAGGTGGTGATCCACCCGCAGTCGGTGATCCACTCCATGGTGCAGTACAAGGATGGCTCCGTGCTGGCTCAGCTTGGCAATCCGGATATGTGTACCCCCATCGCCCATGCGCTGGCTTATCCCAATCGCATCCCTTCCGGTGTGGAACCTTTGGATTTCTTCAGTGTCGGAGAGTTCAGCTTTATCCGGCCTGATTATGATCGTTATCCCTGTCTGGCGCTGGCCATCAATGCCTGCCAGAAGGGACAAGCGGCGACCACTGCGCTCAATGCAGCCAACGAGGAGGCGGTTGCCGCCTTCCTAGCCGGGCGCATCGGCTTTATGGATATTGCCCAGATCAACGAGGCAGTGATGCTGGCGCTGGAGAGCAGCACAGTAGGCTCACTCGATGATCTGTTTGCCCTGGACGGTGCGGCAAGAGCCCGTGCTCACACTTTGATTGAGGAGCTTGGCTGATGGGCGGTGTGTTGTGGAATATTGGTGCTTTTGTTGTTGCGCTGGGCCTGCTGGTCGCGGTGCACGAGTTTGGTCACTTCTGGGTGGCCCGTCGTTGTGGCGTCAAGGTTGAGCGTTTCTCCATCGGTTTTGGCAAGGCGATCTGGCGCAGGATGGGTAAGGATGGCACCGAATATGTGCTGGCGCTGATCCCGCTCGGTGGCTACGTCAAGATGCTCGATGGCCGGGTCGATGAACTCAAGCCTGGTGACGAGCAGTATGCCTTCAACCACAAGAGTGTCTGGGCGCGGATGGCGATTGTTGCCGCAGGTCCCATGGCCAACTTCGTGTTTGCCCTGTTTGCCCTCTGGCTGATGTTTATCATCGGGGTGCCGAGCGTCAAGCCGGTGATCGGTGAAGTGCGTCCGGCATCCATAGTTGCCGAGGCGGGTGTGCTGCCGGGGATGGAGATTGTCGGGGTCGGCGATGAGCAGACCGGTGACTGGGAGAGCGTCACTTACGCCCTTATCAGCCATCTGGGTGACGATGCTGTGACTCTCAAGGTGCAGGCACCCAATACCAGCTATGCCACCGATAAAACCTTGTCGCTGACCGGCTGGACTTTCGATCCGGATAAAGAGTCGCCCATCGGCAGCTTGGGGATTGTCCCCCTGAGTGGCAAAGTGCTGCCCGTCGTGGCTGCCGTGGTGCCCAAGAGTGCCAGTGAAAAGGCGGGGCTACAGGTCGGTGACCGTATCAAACAGGTCGGCGATCAGCCTATTACCGCGTGGGCCCAGTTTGTCGAGCTGGTGCAGCAGGCTCCGGGCGAACCCCTGCAAGTGGTGGTTGAGCGCAACAACAGTGATCTCAACGTGACCCTGACCCCGGATAGCCGCAAGGTGCAGGGCAAGCTGGTAGGATTCGTCGGTCTCTCGCCGCAACTGGTTCCATTACCGGATGAATATCGAATTCTGTTACAGTATGGGCCTTTGCAGGCGCTGTGGCATGGCGCGGACAAGACCTGGAGCCTGATCACGCTCACCTTTGACATGATTGGCAAGTTGATCGGTGGCATCGTGTCGCTGGACAACCTGAGCGGCCCCATCTCCATTGCCAAGGGCGCCGGCAGCAGTGCCGACTATGGTCTGGTCTATTTCTTGAGTTTTCTGGCGCTGATCAGCGTCAACCTGGGAATTATCAATCTGTTCCCCCTGCCGGTGCTCGATGGTGGCCATCTGGTCTATTTCCTGATCGAAGCGGTCACCGGCAAGCCGGTATCAGAGAAAATACAGGAAGTGGGTTTCAGGATCGGCGCCGCCATTCTGATGTTATTGATGGGCATTGCGCTGTTTAACGATTTCGCTCGCCTCTGAGGCCAGAGCATCAACAAGGACACATAAGAACAAAATGGCTGTTAAAAAAGCATTGGTGTTGAGTTGCCTGCTGGGTGCCAGTTTCCTGGCCCAGGCGGCCCCTGCCTCTTTTGTGGTGCAAGATATCCAGGTCGAAGGTCTGCAACGGGTGACCCTGGGTGCCGCACTGTTGAACCTGCCGATCCGGGTCGGTGATACCGTCGACTCCGTGGCTCTGGCCAGCGCCATCAAAAAGCTCTATGCCTCGGGTAACTTCGAGGATGTGAAGGTTTACCGTGACGGCCAGGTGCTGCAGGTGATGGTCAAGGAGCGTCCGACCATCTCCAGCATCGAGTTTGCCGGCAACAAGGATATCAAAGAGGAGCAACTGACCCAGAGTCTGGAGTCCTCCGGTATCCGTGTGGGTGATCCGCTGGATCGCACCGTACTCACTTCCCTCGAGAAGGGACTGGAAGATTTCTACTATGGCGTGGGTAAATACTCCGCCAAGGTCAAGGCCATCGTCACCCCGTTGCCGCGCAACCGGGTCGACCTCAAGTTCACCTTCGTGGAAGGGGAAGCGGCCAAGATCCAGCAGATCAACATCGTCGGCAACAGCGTCTTCCCTGAAGAGAAGCTGATCGCCCAGCTCTCCCTGCGCGACGAAGTGCCCTGGTGGAACTTCACCGCCGATCAGCGCTATCAGAAGCAGAAACTGGCCGGTGATATCGAGACCCTACGCTCCTACTACATGGACCGCGGCTATATCCGCTTCCAGCAGGAGTCTACCCAGGTCTCCATGACCCCCGACAAGAAGGGCGTCTACGTTACCCTCAACATCAAGGAAGGGGATCAGTACAAGGTCTCCGGTGTCCAGCTCAAGGGTGACCTGATCGACCGCGGTGGCGAGATGAAGGGGTTGATCCCGATCGCTGCCGGCAGCACCTACTCTGCCAGTCAGGTGACTCATACCGAAGAGGTGCTCTCCAAGTTCCTCGGCCGTTACGGCTACGCCTATCCGAAAGTGGTCACCTTCCCGCAGATCAATGACAAAACCAAGGAAGTGGAGCTGATCGTCAACGTTGAGCCGGGCCCCCGTGTCTATGTGCGCAATATCAACTTCAGCGGTAACTCCACCACCGAAGATCAGGTGCTGCGTCGCGAGATGCGTCAGATGGAGGGCACCTGGCTCTCCTCCGACAACATCGAGCAGTCCAAGAACCGTCTCAACCGCCTTGGCTACTTTGAGAGCGTCGAAGTGGACACCAAACGGGTGCCGGGCAACGATGACCTGGTCGACCTCGACTTCAAGGTCAAGGAGCAACCAGCAGGCTCCATCAACGCCGGTATCGGTTACGGTACCGAATCGGGCTTGAGCCTGCAGGCGGGGATCTCCCAGGACAACTTTATGGGTACCGGTAAAAAGGTCTCCATCAACGCCAGCACCAACGACTACTCCAAGAATGTTGACCTGAGCTACAACGACCCCTACTTCACCGTGGATGGTGTCAGCCTGGGTGGTCGGGTCTACTACAACCAGTTCCGCGCCGATGATGCCGATATCGTCGATTACGAGAACGAAACCATCGGTTTCCGTCTTTCCAGCGGCTTCCCGGTCAACGAGTTCAACCGTCTCGACTTCAGTACCGGTATTGAAAGCTCCAAGCTCAGCCGACCGACATTTAATGAGGCAAAATTCAAGGAGTGTATCGGTTCTGATGGCGTTGACGAGAACAACAATTGTTATAACCAATGGAATGACAACCGTCAGTCAGTGCAGATGGATCAGTTCTGGGATCTTTATGCCAAGGGTGAGGATAGTGTTGAGTTCGTGACAGTCGACCTCACCGCTGGTTGGACCCGTTCAACCCTGAACAAGGGGATGTTTCCGACCGCCGGTGAGCGTCAACGAGTGAACGCCAAGGTGACTGTGCCGGGCATGGAGCTGCAGTACTACAAGCTCTCCGCCGAAGATGCCCACTACTTCCCGCTCGATGTGGATCACAGCTGGGTGATGATCGGCAAGGGCCGTGTCTCCTACGGTAACGGCTATGGCGACGACTCCATGTTGCCGTTCTTCGAGAACTACTATGCGGGTGGTTTCGATACAGTACGTGGCTTCAAGAGCAACACCATAGGCCCCAAGGCTATCTATGCGACCTATAACCCTCTAGGTAAAAACGGTTGTACTGGCAATCAACCTTGTAAGACCGGCAATTACGAGGGCTCGGATACTTCTGTCGGTGGCAATGCTCTGGCCGTCGCCTCACTGGAGCTGGTCTTCCCGACCCCGTTCGTTTCCGAGACCTATCGTCCGCAGATCCGTACCACCGCATTTATTGATGCCGGTACCGTCTGGAGCACTGATTTTGCCAACAGTGCTTATACCTGCGATCCTAGCGGTAATGCTAACTGTAGCTATGTGAGCCAGGACTACTCCAGTCCGGGCAATATCCGGGTCTCTGCCGGTGTCTCCCTGCAGTGGCTCTCGCCGATGGGCCCGCTGGTGTTCGCCCTGGCCAAGCCGATCAAGAAATACGAAGGGGATCGCACCGAGTTCTTCTCCTTCAACATCGGTCGTACTTTCTAAGCAGAGTTTCGCCCCCACCCATGCGGTGCGGGTCTTCAATGATGGGACGCGCGGTATGCGTGCCTCACCAGGTAACAAGACGGTCTTAACGCCGCTTGCATAATCGGGTAAATCAGGTAGCCCTCGCCATGAGGGAACAAGGAGTAAGTGTGAATAAAGCGTTGAAAGTAGCTGGTTTGAGCTTTGCACTGATGGCTGCCGGCATGGGTTCTGCCTTCGCTGAGACCAAGATCGCCGTGGTTGATATGGGCGAAGTCTTCCAAAAGCTGCCCCAGCGTGAAGCCGTTGCAGCCAAGCTGAAAGGTGAATTCGAGCCGCGTATGCGTGAGCTGCAGAAGCTGGAACAGGAAGGCCAGAAGCTGGTCGAGAAGTTCCGCAAGGATGAAGCCTTCATGAGCGCCGAGCAGAAGAAGCAGAACCAGGAGAAGCTGGCCAAGCTGCAGATGGAGTTCAACCAGAAGCGTCAGGCGTTTGAACAGGACAACGGTCGCCGTCAGTCCGAAGAGCGCAACAAGATCCTGACCAAGGTGCAGGCAGCCATCGATTCCATCGCCAAGAGCAATGGTTACGATCTGGTGCTGGAGCGCAATGCCGCCCCGTATGCCGCCAGCAAGCTGGACATCTCCGGCCAGGTTATTTCTCAGGTAAGCAAGAGCAACTAATTGATGGCATTCACTCTCGCACAGCTGGCCCAGCAACTGGGGGCCCAGGTCCATGGCGACGGAACCCTGGAAATCCGCAAGGTAGCGACACTGGAAAAGGCCGGGGAGGGGGATATCACCTTCCTGTCCAACAAAAAGTACCGGCACTATCTGGAGCAGAGCAAGGCGACCGCCGTGCTCATTACCGAAGCGGATCTGCCATTTTGTCCCACCAATGCCCTGGTGCTCAAAGATCCCTATGTGGGTTTTGCCCGGGTAGCCCAACTGCTGGACACCACCCCGCAGCCGGCCACGGATATTCATCCGAGTGCCGTTATCGCGGCTGACGTGCAACTGGGCGAGAGAGTGGCCATCGGCGCCAATGCAGTGATCGAATCCGGCGTCGTGCTGGGTGACGATGTACGCATTGGCCCGGGCTGTTTTGTTGGCAAAAATACCCGGCTGGGAGCCCGCTCCCGGCTGTGGGCCAACGTCACCCTCTATCACAATGTGACCATGGGTACCGACTGTCTGGTTCAATCCGGCACAGTGATCGGGGCCGATGGTTTCGGTTATGCCAACGAGCGTGGCGAGTGGATCAAGATCCCCCAGCTCGGCGGTGTGACCATTGGCAACCGGGTCGAGATCGGTGCCTGTACCACCATTGACCGCGGTGCGCTGGAAGATACCCGCATCGCTGACAACGTCATCATCGACAACCAGTGCCAGATCGCCCACAACGTGGAGATCGGTTACGGCACCGCCGTGGCGGGCTCTACCGTGATGGCTGGTAGTCTCAAGGTCGGCAAATACTGTATCATTGGCGGCGCTTCCGTCTTTAACGGGCATATGGAGATCTGCGACCAGGCCACCGTTACCGGTATGGCCATGGTGATGCGACCCATTACCGAGCCCGGTGTCTACTCTTCCGGCATCCCTCTGCAAACCAATAAAGAGTGGCGCAAGACCGCCGCCCGGGTGATGCGTATCGAAGAGATGCACAAGCGGTTAAGCAAGCTTGAGAAGAAGCTGGATCAAGAATAATCACGATTGGTATAGGGTACTGTTTTGACTACTGAAAAGAAGAGCCTGGGTATCCAGGAAATCATGGATCTGCTGCCCCACCGTTATCCGTTTCTGATGGTGGATCGTGTAGACGACTACGAGATCAGCGATGAGCGCAAAACCCTGCGTGCCATCAAGAACGTCTCGTTCAACGAGCCGATCTTCCAGGGGCACTTCCCGGCCAAGCCGGTGTTCCCGGGCGTACTGATCCTGGAAGCGATGGCACAGGCCACCGGTATCCTGGCCTTTACCATGGTGGGCAAGCCGTCTCCCAACGAACTCTACTATTTTGCCTCAATCGACAACGCTCGTTTCAAGCGCCCGGTCGGCCCCGGTGATCAACTGGTGCTGGACGTGGAGTTCCTGAAAGAGCGTCGCGGTATTGCCAAGTTCACCGGTGTCGCCACCGTCGACGGTGAAGTGGTCTGTACCGCCGAGCTGATGTGCGCCAAACGCGAGGTTTAACACACGTGATCGACCAGACTGCCATCATTCACGATACTGCCATCGTCCATGAGTCTGCCGTGATCGGTAAAGGGGTTGAAATCGGCCCCTTTTCTGTCATCGGCGCCGAGGTGGAAATCGGTGACAACACCTGGGTAGGTTCCCATGTGGTGATCAAGGGCCCGACCAAGATTGGTCGCGGCAACAAGATCTTCCAGCACACCTCCATCGGTGAGGATTGCCAGGACAAGAAGTACGCCGGTGAGCGCACCTTCCTCGAAATTGGCGACAACAACGTCATTCGCGAGAACTGCACCTTCCACCGCGGTACCATTCAGGATCAGAGCCTGACCAAGGTGGGCAGCGGTAACCTGTTCATGGTCAACGTTCACGTTGCCCACGATTGCATCATCGGTGACAACTGCATCTTCGCCAACAACGCGACCCTGGCGGGCCACGTGGTGATCGGTGACTTCGTGATCTTTGGTGGTCTCTCCGCCATTCACCAGTTCGGTCGCGTCGGTTCCCACGCCTTCGTCGGTGGCTGCGCCGCCCTGAACAAGGACGTGCCGCCTTACGTGATGGCCGCCGGCAACTACGCCAAGCCATTCGGGGTCAACTCCGAAGGTCTGCGTCGCCGTGGTTTCAGCGCCGAGGCCATCTCTGCCGTCAAGCGTGCCTACAAAGAGATCTTCCGCTCCGGCAAGACCGTCGAAGAGGTGCTGCCGGTGCTGATCGAGATGGCGCAAGCCGAACCGGCCGTCCAGCTCTATGTGGACTTCCTCAAAGATAACGAGCGCGGGATCATCCGTGCCTGATCCGGTTCGTATCGGTATCGTCGCCGGAGAAGTCTCCGGCGACATTCTGGCTGCCGGTCTGGTGCGCGAGCTGCAAGCCCGCTACCCGGATGCGCAGTTCGAAGGGATCGCCGGGCCGCGGATGCAGGCCCTCGGCGTCAAGGCCCTGTTCGAGATGGAAGAGCTCTCCGTCATGGGGATCACCGAGGTGCTGGGCCGTCTGCCGCGCATCCTCAAGGTTCGTCGCGAACTGCTGCGCCACTTTATTGCCAATCCGCCCGATATCTTTATCGGCGTGGATGCACCGGATTTCAATATCGGAGTGGAGCTGAAACTGCGCCGCGCCGGCATCAAGACGGTTCACTATGTCAGCCCCTCTGTGTGGGCCTGGCGCCAGAACCGCATTCACAAGATCAAGGCCGCCACCGACATGGTGCTCGCCTTCCTGCCGTTCGAGAAAGCCTTCTACGACCGCTTCGACGCCCCTTGCCGTTTTGTCGGTCACACCATGGCGGATGACATTCCATTGGTGCCGGATCAGGCTGCCGTGCGTCGCAATCTCGGTATCGATGCCAATCGCCGCTGGCTGGCGGTGCTGCCGGGCAGCCGCACCGCAGAAGTGGGCTTTATGTCCCCCCTGTTTCTCGAAGCGTGTAAACACCTGACGGTGCGCTATCCGGATCTCGGTTTCATCGTGCCGCTGGTCAACCAGAAACGGCGCGAGCAGTTTATGGCCATCAAGGCCGAGGTAGCGCCGGGTCTCGACATGGTGCTGCTGGAAGGGCAGGGCCGCGAGGCGATGATCGCCGCTGACGTGGTGATACTGGCCTCCGGCACTGCGGCGCTCGAAGCCATGCTGGTGAAAAAACCGATGGTGGTGGGTTACAAACTCAAGCCCTTCAGCTATTGGCTGGCCCAGCGACTGGTGAAGACCGAATTTGTCTCTCTGCCCAACCTGCTGGCTGGGCGCATGCTGGTGCCGGAACTCATCCAGCACGAGTGCACTCCGGAGAATCTGGTGGAAGAGGTGAGCAAATATTTCGAGCACGACAACAGTGCGCTGGTCAACACCTTCACCGAGCTGCACCAGCTGATCCGCTGCAATGCCGACTCGCAGGCCGCCGATGCGGTGGCGGATCTGCTCGGCAGATAACGCTATTTCGGACCGTCGATTGCGCCGCACAGCCCGTTAATCCGTTTTCCGAGCGGTGATGCCGCGCCAGTCGACCCCTGTCAGGCCCCACGGGGCCTGTTTTGATTCAAGGCTACAAGATGATGATCGATATTCCTGACGACAAGCTGGTTGCCGGTGTGGACGAAGTGGGTCGTGGCCCCCTGGTGGGTGACGTGGTCACCGCTGCGGTCATTCTCGATCCCGCCAATCCCATTGTCGGGCTGGCTGACTCCAAGAAGCTCTCCGAGAAGAAGCGCCTCGCCCTGTTTGACGAGATCAAAGAGAAAGCGCTCGCTTGGGCCATCGGTCGCGCCAGCCCGGAGGAGATCGACGAGCTCAACATCCTGCATGCCACCATGCTGGCGATGCAGCGCGCCGTGGCGGGGTTGAAGGTCACCCCCGAGCTGGTCTTTATCGATGGCAACCGCTGTCCGGCGCTGCCGATGGAAGCGCGCGCCGTGGTCAAGGGCGATAGTCTGGTGGCCGCCATCAGTGCCGCTTCGATCCTCGCCAAGGTGACCCGCGATGCGGAGATGACCGAGCTGGACAGCCGTCATCCCGAATATGGTTTTGCCCGTCACAAGGGTTATCCGACCGCTGAGCACCTCGCCATTCTGGCCGAGCGTGGCCCGTTGCCCGAATATCGCAAGAGCTTCAAACCGGTGCGCCGTGCACTGGGGATCGAGTAGACCATGCCATTTAGTTTGAGCAGCGAGAGGAGATGACGATGGCTGAACCCCGTTTTATCCACCTGCGAGTCCACTCCGACTTCTCCATGGTCGATGGCCTGCAGAAGATCAACCCCATCGTCGGGGCGGCGGCGGCCAACAACATGCCGGCGCTGGCGCTGACCGATCAGATGAACATGTGCGGTCTGGTGCGCTTCTATGGTGCCGCCCACGGCAAGGGGATCAAGCCCATCGTCGGGGCCGACTTCTGGGTGCAGAGCGATGAGCTCGGCGACGAGCAGTTCCGCCTCACCCTGCTTGCCATGGACAACGACGGCTACCAGAACATCACCCTGCTTATTTCCCGCGGTTACCAGCGCGGCCACGTGCAAGGGCGGCCGGTTATCGACAAGAGCTGGCTCGCCGAGCATGCCAAGGGGGTGATCGTCCTCTCCGGCGGCCGCGAGGGGGATGTGGGCAAGTTCCTGCTCAAGGGCAACCGGCAGATGACCGAGCAGTGTGTCGCCTTCTATCAGACCCACTTCCCGGATGCCTACTACCTCGAACTGCTGCGTACCGGTCGACCCGACGAAGAGGTCTACCTGCACATGGCGGTGGCCATCGCTACCGAGTTCGAGCTGCCGGTGGTCGCCACCAACGAGGTGGTGTTCCTCAACGCCGATGACTTCGACGCCCACGAGATCCGGGTCGCCATCCACGATGGCTATACCCTGATGGACAAACGTCGCCCCCGTCGCTACAGCCCCCAGCAGTACCTGCGCAGTCAGGAGGAGATGGCGGAGCTGTTTGCCGACATTCCCGAAGCGCTGGAAAACACGGTGGAGATCGCCAAGCGCTGCAACGTGACGGTGCGTCTCGGCGAATATTTCCTGCCCAACTTCCCGACCGGTGACATGACTACCGAAGATTTTCTGGTGGCCAAGTCGAAAGAGGGTCTGGAGGAGCGTCTCGAGTTTCTGTTCCCGGATCCGCAAGTGCGGGCCGAGCGTCGTCCCGAGTATGACGAGCGTCTCGATGTCGAGCTGAAAGTGATCAACCAGATGGGCTTCCCGGGTTACTTCCTCATCGTGATGGAGTTTATCCAGTGGTCCAAGGACAACGGCATTCCCGTTGGCCCGGGCCGGGGCTCGGGTGCGGGCTCCCTGGTGGCCTACGCCCTCAAGATCACCGACCTCGACCCGCTGGAATTTGACCTGCTGTTCGAACGTTTCCTGAACCCCGAGCGGGTATCCATGCCCGACTTCGACGTCGACTTCTGCATGGACCGACGCGATGAGGTGATCGAGCACGTCTCCGACATGTACGGCCGGGATGCGGTCTCCCAGATCATCACCTTCGGTAGTATGGCGGCCAAGGCAGTAGTGCGGGACGTGGGTCGGGTGCTGGGCCACGCTTACGGCTTTGTGGATCGCATCTCCAAGCTGATCCCGCCGGATCCGGGTATGACGCTTGCCAAGGCGTTCGAGGCCGAGCCCAAGCTGCCCGAGCTCTACGAGCAGGATGAGGAGGTCAAAGACCTCATCGACATGGCTCGCCGTCTCGAAGGGGTGGTGCGCAACGCCGGTAAACACGCCGGTGGCGTGGTGATCGCGCCCACCAAGATCACCGACTTTGCGCCGCTCTACTGCGATGACGAAGGCCATCACCCGGTCACCCAGTTCGACAAGAACGACGTGGAGTACGCCGGTCTGGTGAAGTTCGACTTCCTCGGTCTGCGGACCCTCACCATCATCGACTGGGCGCTCGGCATGATAAACCCGCGTCTTGCCAAAGAGGGCAAGCCGCCGGTCGATATCGCCGCCATCCCCATCGATGACAAGAAGTCGTTTGACCTGCTGCAGCGCTACGAGACCACCGCGGTATTCCAGCTGGAATCCCGCGGCATGAAGGATCTCATCAAGCGGCTGCGCCCCGACTGCTTCGAAGACATGATCGCACTGGTGGCCCTGTTCCGACCGGGCCCGCTCCAGTCAGGCATGGTGGATAACTTCATCGACCGCAAGCACGGTAATGAAGCGATCTCCTATCCGGACGAGAAGTGGCAGCACGAGAGCCTGAAACCGATTCTGGAACCAACCTACGGCATCATCCTCTATCAGGAGCAGGTGATGCAGATCGCCCAGACCCTGGCGGGTTATACGCTGGGTGGCGCGGATATGCTGCGCCGTGCTATGGGTAAGAAAAAGCCCGAGGAGATGGCCAAGCAGCGGGCCGGTTTCGAGGAGGGCGCCGTCAGGAATGGCGTCGACGGCGAACTGGCGATGAAGATCTTCGATCTGGTGGAGAAGTTTGCGGGCTACGGCTTTAACAAATCCCACTCCGCCGCCTACGCGCTGGTCTCCTACCAGACCCTCTGGCTCAAGACCCACTTCCCGGCCGAGTTCATGGCGGCGGTGATGACCGCCGATATGGACAACACCGACAAGATCGTGACCCTGGTGGATGAGTGCCAGCGGATGGGGCTCACCGTGATCCCGCCGGATGTGAACACTGGCCGCTATCGCTTCTCGGTCAACGAAGATGGTCATATTGTCTACGGGATCGGGGCGGTGAAAGGAGTCGGTGAAGGGCCAATCGATGCGATCTTGAGCGCCCGGGATCAGGATGGCCCGTTCCGCGATCTGTTCGACTTCTGTAACCGGGTCGACATCAAGAAGCTCAACAAGCGGGTGATGGAGAAGCTGATCCTCTCCGGTGCCATGGATCGGCTCGGCCCCCACCGCGCCGCCCTGATGGCGACCCTTGAGGAGGCGATGCGCGCCGCCGAGCAGCACGCCAAGGCGCAGGCGGTGGGGCAGGTCGAC
Organism: Aeromonas sp. S11(2024); assembly: GCF_041402345.1. NCBI lineage: Bacteria > Pseudomonadati > Pseudomonadota > Gammaproteobacteria > Aeromonadales > Aeromonadaceae > Aeromonas > Aeromonas sp. S11(2024). The sequence continues at coordinate 86,348 of NZ_JBGLRC010000012.1, forward strand.
ATGTTCGGCGTGCTTACCGAAGAGATTGACGACGTCAAGAAGGCGTTTGCCAACGTGCCGCACTGGCCTGACAAGGTGTGGCTGGAAGGGGAGCGCGAGACCCTCGGGCTCTATCTCACCGGTCACCCCATCAACCAGTACAGCAGCGAATTGCGTCGTTATACCTCGGGTCGCCTGTGCGATCTGCATCCCACCTCCCGTGATACCGTGACCACGGCGGCGGGGCTGGTGATTGCGGCCCGCAGCATGGTGACCAAGCGTGGCAACAAGATGGGGATCTTCACCCTGGACGACCGTTCCGGTCGCCTCGATGTGACCCTGTTCAGTGAAGCGCTGGAAAAATATGAAGAATTGATGCAAAAAGACCGCATTTTGGTGGTTTCTGGACAGGTCAGCTTTGATGACTTCTCCGGTGGCCTTAAAATGTCGGCTCGAGAATTACTGGATATCAACGATGCGAGGGAGCGTTTTGCCAGAGCAATCCGCATCTCCCTCGATGAACAGCGGATTGATGATCGCTTTTTCCCGCGTTTGTGCGAGATTTTGGAGCCCGCCCGTGCCGGAGTCTGTCCGGTTCAGGTAAACTATCGTCGCCCCGGCTCCCGGGTGCGATTGACGCTCGGTACCGAGTGGCGGGTGACGCCCACCGATCAACTGATAGATGACTTGCGAGTCCTGCTTGGACGAGAGCGGGTTGAATTGGTTTTTGATTAGAGGTTCTAAGGCCCTATGAGTCTTTTTCTGGATTTTGAACAGCCGATTGCCGAGTTGCAGGCGCAGATTGATGAACTCAAACATGTGAGTGAAGGCAATCACGCCGTGGATCTGAAAGACGAGATCCGCCGGCTGGAGAAGAAAAACGAAGAGCTGACCAAGAAGATCTTCGGTGATCTGGGTGCCTGGCAGGTATCCCAGATGGCGCGTCATCCCCAGCGCCCTTACACCTTTGACTATATCGAGCATATCTTCACCGATTTCGACGAGTTGGCTGGCGATCGCGCCTATGCCGATGACAAGGCTATCGTCGGCGGCATCGCCCGTCTCGACGGCGAGCCGGTGATGGTGATTGGTCACCAGAAGGGTCGCGAGACCAAAGAGAAGATCAAGCGCAACTTCGGCATGCCGCGTCCGGAAGGGTACCGCAAGGCCCTGCGTCTGATGGAGATGGCCGAGCGCTTCAAGATGCCGATCATCACCTTTATCGACACCCCGGGCGCTTACCCTGGCGTCGGTGCCGAAGAGCGTGGCCAGTCCGAAGCGATTGCCCGCAACCTGAAAGTGATGGCCGGTCTGACCGTGCCGGTGGTCTGCACCGTGATCGGTGAGGGTGGCTCCGGTGGTGCGCTGGCAATCGGCGTGGGTGACCGTGTCAACATGCTGCAGTACTCCACCTACTCCGTCATCTCGCCGGAAGGGTGTGCCTCCATCCTGTGGAAGAGTGCCGACAAGGCCTCCGTAGCTGCCGAAGCGATGGGTATCACTGCCCAGCGTCTGAAAGAGCTCAAGCTGATCGACCACGTGATCGACGAGCCCCTCGGCGGTGCCCACCGCGATGTGGAGAAGATGGCCAAAAACCTCAAGGCCCGCATCAAGCAGGATCTGGACGCACTGCGTCCGCTCGATACCGAGCAACTGCTGGAGCAGCGCTATCAGCGTCTGCTGGGCTACGGTTACTGCTAAGCGCAGCCGTCACCCCCGAGTATTCAGGCCCCCGTCATCGACGGGGGTTTTTTATTGCTGATGACTTGTCTTGCGGTGATTGCCCCAATGCGCCCTGAAACAGCGCAGGTCAGTATTCTAGGGTGAGGGGCAGGGTTGGTATGCCACGCTGTTGGTGATGACTGTCATTAGCCTGCAGCATCCTTTGGCATCGCTAGCGGTGGCATGACAAGCCGCTTGCTCATCCGATTGCGGCAAAAAAAAGCGCCCCGACTGTGCGGAGCGCTTTTACAGGTGTCTGGCGGTATTACAGTTCAATCTCGTCTGTAAGACCTTCATAGGCGATATCGATGGATTGCAGCTCCTTCTGCAGGCGATGTTTGTCTTTCAACGCCTCGATTTCACGCCATTTACGTTTTTTTCCCGTTGTCCCGCGGCTACGCGAACCGAGTTCAACCACCTCGTCATAATCGAAGTTGAACATTTCCATGGCTCCCTCCTTGGTTTTTATTGTTTTCACCACCCGTATAACATAACGAATCTGAAATTAAAACGTTTTCGTGACGACTCTATGACAGCGCTAAAAAAGCCCATGAAAAAAACCGGGCCCCTTGGTGGGGGCCCGGTTTTTATCAGAAAAAAGAACTGATTACAGGCGGCTTGCCAGCATGGTTTCCAGCTTGCCCTGGTCGATGGCGAACATGCGGATACCTTCGCCCAGCTTCTCGTGAGCCATGGCATCCTGGTTCAGTTCCCAGCGGAATTCGGCTTCGGTCATCGGAGTCGGTTTGGCCTTGCGCTCACCGGTGTAGTCCAGTTTGCGTACCACGGCGCCTTCGGTTTTGCTCAGCTCTTCCAGCAGGGCCGGGCCGATGGTCAGGCGGTCGCAGCCTGCCAGTTCCAGGATCTCGCCGGTGTTGCGGAAGCTGGCGCCCATCACCACGGTCGGGTAGTCGTGCTGCTTGTAGTAGTTGTAGATGGAGGTGACGGAGACCACGCCCGGATCTTCGCTGGCGGTGTAGTCACGGTTGTGCTTGGCCTTGTACCAGTCGAGGATGCGACCCACGAACGGGGAGATCAGGAAGGCACCGGCTTCGGCACAGGCACGGGCCTGGGCGAATGAGAACAGCAGGGTCAGGTTGCATTGGATACCCTCTTTCTCCAGTACCTCGGCGGCACGGATCCCTTCCCAGGTGGAGGCCAGCTTGATCAGAATGCGGTCGTTGCTGATACCCGCTTCGTTGTAGAGACGGATCAGCTTGCGGGCCTTGGCAATGCTGGCTTCGGTATCGAAGGAGAGACGGGCATCCACTTCGGTAGAGATACGGCCCGGAACGATCTTCAGCACTTCCAGACCGATATTGACGGCCAGCTTGTCGCCCGCATCGATGATTTGCTGTGCCTTGTCCTGGCTCTGGGCTTTGGCCCACTTGATGGCGTCTTCGATCAGCGGAGCGTACTCGGGGATCTCGGAGGCCTTCAGAACCAGAGAGGGGTTGGTGGTGGCATCGATGGGCTGATAGCGTTTGATGGCTTCGATATCACCGGTGTCGGCAACAACAGTGGTCAGGGCTTTCAGCTGGGTTAATTTATCGGCCATAGCGAATATCATCTCTTAATGAGGGAGTAATCCCTGGGTTGCGGGCTTGAGACGGTGGTTCTGAAATAAAATTACAGGATCTTGGTGCCTCAGGCTCAGAAAAGCGCGATGGGGGCGGCCCATCGTCATTGCCTGCCTAATTAATACTGATGTGCTGCATCCTGCAATAGGGGCGCTTGGTTGTTAAACATTCAGGCTGTTGAGTTATCCCGTTTTATGGCTTGAAACTATATGATTAGTAAGGTTTTTTACATTTCGTTCCGACATCGCTCCGGTTTGCTTTCAGCTGAACTTTTTTAGCCAATATCCATATTTGTGTCGTCGATCACATAAATTATCTCACTACGTACTTGAAATTTAATTACAGCGAAAACGTTTGGCGAAATGTCTCCGTTTGAAAGCCATTTCATGCAAGCGTTTGCGTTTTCGGATAGCTCATCAGGGATATATCAAAATGGTTCTCTTATGGGGCTTAATGGTGGCCTGTCTGATTGAATTATTGAGTTTGTTGAAAGTTTGCGATTTAAATGGAGCTTTATGGGCTTTTACCGTTCGTTTTTTGTGTCTCGCGTGACCGGGATCACTATTCCGGGCTCTCCCGCTGTGCTAGATTCCGCCCCTTTAGCGAAACGCTAATTAAACGACAGACAGAAAACGGTCAGCGCAGACTGGCCATGGATGTGAATAACAACGAGAGAATTATGGACACCTTGATTGCGATGCTAAACGACCTGATGTGGGGAGCCGTGCTCATCTACCTGCTCATCGGGGTCGGTATCTTTTTCACCTTCCGCCTGGGTTTTATCCAGATCCGTCATTTTGGCCACATGTTTTCCGTGCTGAAAAACAGCCGTAAATCGGACAACGCGGGCATCTCCTCCTTCCAGGCCCTCTGTACCAGCCTTGCCGCCCGTGTCGGCACCGGCAACCTGGCCGGTGTGGCAGTCGCCATCTATCTGGGTGGCCCCGGCGCCATCTTCTGGATGTGGCTGATTGCCTTTATCGGCATGGCGACCGCCTTCGTCGAAAGCACCCTGGCCCAGCTCTACAAGGTCAAGGATGAGGATGGCAACTACCGTGGTGGCCCGGCCTACTACATGGAGAAAGGCCTCGGTATGCGCTGGATGGGGGTGGTCTTCTCGCTCTGCCTGATCCTGGCGTTTGGTCTGGTGTTCAACGCGGTGCAGGCCAACTCCATCAGTCTGGCGATGAAGGTGGCGTTTGGCATTCCTGACTGGGTCAGCGGTCTGGCGCTGGTGGCGCTCTCCGGCCTGATTATCTTCGGCGGCATTCGTGGCATCGCCCGTTTTGCCGAGCTGGTGGTGCCCTTTATGGCGCTGGCCTACATTCTGCTGGCGCTGGTCATTGTAGCGATGAACATCACCGAGTTGCCCCATGTCTTCATGCTGATCATCAAGTCCGCCTTCGGGATTGAGCAGGCAGGCTCGGGGGCGCTGGGTTATGCCATCTCCCAGGCGATGATCAACGGTATCAAACGCGGTCTCTTCTCCAACGAGGCGGGGATGGGCTCTGCGCCCAACGCTGCGGCGACTGCCACTCCCTATCCGCCGCACCCGGCCTCCCAGGGTTATGTGCAGATGCTGGGGGTCTTTATGGACACCATCGTCATCTGCAGCTGTACCGCCGCCATCATCCTGATGTCAGGTCAGTTTGAGCCGGGATCCGGCGTGACCGGTGTCGAGCTGACCCAGCGGGCGCTCTCCTCCCAGATTGGCAGCGGTGGCAACATCTTCATTGCGGCGGCCATCTTCTTCTTCGCCTTCACCTCTATCGTGGCGAACTACTCCTATGCCGAGACCAATCTGGTGTTCCTCGAGCACAACCACAAGGGTGGCCTGATGCTGTTCCGGGTGTTCGTGCTGGGGATGGTGATGTTCGGTGCCGTGGGTGAGTTGCCGATTGTGTGGGCGATGGCGGATGTCTCCATGGGTCTGATGGCCATCGTCAACCTGGTGGCGATCCTGCTGCTCTCCAGCGTTGCCATCAAGCTGGCGAAGGATTACAACGACCAGCTCCGGCTGGGCAAGGTGCCCACCTTCGATGCCAACAAATACCCCGAGATCCGCTCCCAGCTGGAAGAGGGGATCTGGGACAATTCGACCAAAAAGTAACAAGCGGTGAATCAAACCTCTTGATTAAAACCTGAAGGGGGAGCCAGTGGCTCCCCCTTCTTTTATGAGCCGCTCTTCGGCGGCTGATCCCAGCACTGGGCGAGCTGTCTGACACGCCGTTGCAACTGGCGCCAGTAGCGCCCTTGTTGCCGGTCGTTGAGGGGGGCATAACGCCAGCGACGAAAGAGCCACGCACTCTTTAGCAGGGCGTGGGCAAGGTCGGGACGCAGCCGTGCCAGCCGCTCGCACCATGTCCCCATGCTCTCGGCGGGCTGGGGTGGGTAGCCACTGCGTTTGCCCCGTTTGAGCAGGGGCTGCCAGATACGCCGCTCTGGCGGCAGGCGGGCGGGCAACAGCAGGGGCAGGCTCACCAGCAGAGCGACCAGCATCAGGCTGGCGAGGATCAACCAGGGTGTATGTCCCGCCAGTGCGGGCCAGCGCAGGCCGATTTGTTGCCAGAGCTGACCCGCATCGTAACCAATCACCCAGCGACTCCACTGGTAGTCGATATTGTTGCCCCACCAGCGCAGCTGATTGAGCAGAGCCCAGTTGCGATAACGCTGCAAAGCAAGTGGGTCGGCGGCGGTAAACTCGTCGCTTAGCGCCTCCCTCACGCCGCCTTCAATGCGCTCCGGTGCCACTGCCGCCGTGGGGTCGATTCGCCGCCATGTTCCTCCTTCATCGAGATACTCCACCCAGGCGTGAGCATCGAACTGGTGTACCGCCAGATAGTTGCCCGTGGGATTCCACTCGCCGCCGAGATAACCGGTGACCAGCCGTGCCGGAATACCGGCAGCGCGCAGTACGAAAGCGGTCGCCATGGCGTAGTGGCCGCAAAAGCCCTGCCTGGTATCGAACAGGAACTCATCCACCCCGTCACTGCCAAGCCGTGGCGGGGTCAGGGTGTAGTAATAGGATTGGCTGCGAAACTGCGCGAGCAGGGCGGCGACCAGCTCTGCGCGATCCGGATGGCGTGTGGCCAGCCCTTGGCCATGGGCGCGCGCTCTCGGGTTGCCTCCGGCTGGCAGTTGCTGGTTGCGCTGGGCGGCTTGGCTATCATCCTCGATCTGTGCTTCGCCGCGGCCAATGCGATAGCGGATCGCCACCTCGCCGCTCCCCTGCCGATAGAGGGTGTCGAGAGGGGTAAGCAGCACAGGGCCCGCCAGCAGGCGGGGGTCACTCAGGGCAAAGGCCCAGCGGTGGCGCTGGGGCTCGGCGATCACCTCGTAGCTCCCGGCGGGTAACGGACTATCTGCCAGTTGAGTACGGGCTTGTGAAGAGGATGCCAGAAGGGTGAGCCCGGTCTGCACCGGCACTGTCCGTTGCCATGCTTTGACCTCGGGGCTCAGCAACCAGCGCTGACCATCGAAAACTTCTTGGCGCATCACCGGAAAATAGCGCTCGCGGACAGGGGGCGGGCCATCGGCAAAGGTGACCCGAAAGGCCAGTTCCGAGGAGTTGACCAGTTCGCTGATATCGCCGGGGGCCAGCTCTTCCGAGAGGCCCGACAGGGCGCGGCTGGTGGTGGGCATCTGCCAGAGGGGCGGCAGCCTTGGCAGCAGCAGAAACAGAGTAATGAGAAGGGGAAGCGCCAGCAGCAGGGCGCCGCCCGCGCTGCGCCAAGGCCGTTTCTGCTCGGAAGCGATGGCGGCCACCAGCGTGGTTACTGCCAGCCAGAGCGCTACTGTCATTCCGGCCGTCCAGCCGATGCTCTGTCGCTGCACCAGAGCCAGCGCGATAAGAAAGAAGGCGAGCAGCAGCACCAGCTCGATATCCCGCTCGCGCCGTACCTCGATCATCTTGAGGCTATAGCCGAGCCAGAGCAGATTGATCAGGGCGGGCAGGGTGCCCAATGTGCGCCACTGCAACCCCAGCAACATCACGGTTGTGATGGCCAACAGCGCCAACCCGCTGGCAGGGAGGGGCGGCCAGCCACGCCACAGCATCATGGCCCGGACGCCGAGGGTGATGGCGCCCACCGCCACTACCCAGATCTGTAGTTGGGGCCAGAGCGCCGCGACCAGCAGCAGCTGTTGCAGGGCGATGAGTGGCAACAGGCGGTTATCGAGCAGCATCGGGAGTGCTCTTCGGTGGTGTGGCATCGAATCGGGCCAGTGCCAGCAGGCAGCGCTGCACAAAGGCGGCACCACTATCGGGCCCCAGCGTCTGGTTTGCCAGCATCAGGGTAAAGGGGATGCCCCGCTTGCCGTAATCGGCGCACCACCAGGCCAGCACCGCCAGCCGCTGCTCCAGATCCCCACCCGTGACCCGCTGCAAGGTGAGGTGAGTGTCATCCTGCTGAGGTTCATGAAACTGCTTGGTCAGCAGGCCGCGCCCTTGGGCAAGTTGCTTCCAGGCGACCCGGCTCAGTGGCTCACCGGCCTGATGTGTCCGCAGGGTATCAAAGTCACCGAGAGTGGCCGGAGCGGGTTGGCCCTGATTCCCCTCGCTTTCGGTCGCATGTTCCCCTCTTAGCGCCCCGAATGCCGGTTTGGGGGAAAGCCAGCCCTCCAGCTGCAAGTCCAGCAGGGACCAGCAGCGAAACAGGCCGAGGGGGTAGCGGCTCTCGACCCGCAATCGGCCAAGGGGCAGTAGTCCACGGCGCGAGCCAGATACTGGCAGGATAACTGAGCTGGGCACAGCGTCGGCCTGTGCCAGCCAGAGGGTGCCTTCGTTGAGGCTAAACCGGAGCGCCTGCACCGGGCGCGGGCTCTGCACCAAGATGCGTATAGGAAGCTGGCTACCCGCTTCCCCCAGCACCAGCGGGCCACCCAGCAGCTCCAGCCCCAGCAGGTTGCGGTGGGTGAGCCACATGGCTGCCATAAACAGGCTGCCGAGGCAGTAGGCCACCAGCAGTACCAGATTGTTCTGGTAGTTGGTGCCTAGCAGATAGATGGCGAGCAGCACCAGCAGATAGAGCAGCCCCATGCGGGTGGGGAGGATAAAGAGGCTGCGGGTACCCAGCGTGATTTGGCGGGCAGGGGGAATGCGGCGATCGAGCCAACGCTGCCGCCAGCGGGTTCGCCACTGCTGCCAACGGTCAAACAATTTGCTCATCAGGGATTGTCCGGATCGACCCGGGCCAGCAACCTCTGGCTCAGGGGACAGGCTTCGCCGTGCTGTACGCCAAAGCTGCCCCGCAGCCGATGCTCGGCCACATAGGGGAAGGCTGCCTGCACATCCTCCACCGTGACAAAGCGCCGCCCCGCCACCAGCGCCCAGGCCCGGCTCACCGCCAGCAAGGTCTGGGCTGCCCGGGGGGAGAGGGGCTGTGGCAGCTCCCCATCAAAGCGGCTCTGGTGCACCAGTGCCAGCAGGTAGTCGAGGGTGGCATCCGAAACATGGATGGAATCCCCTTCGCTTTGCAAGGTGGCGAGTCCGGCAGCATCCAGCATGGCGGGCAACGGGCCAGTCGGTTGGTGGCCCCGCAGTAGCTGGCGCTCCGCCTCTCGCGGCGGAAAACCCAGCGAGAGTCGCACGGCGAAGCGGTCTAGCTGGGATTCCGGCAGTGGATAAGTGCCCGCCTGATCCGCCGGATTCTGGGTGGCGATGACGAAAAATGGATCGGGGAGTGGGTGCGTATTCCCCTCAATGCTCACCTTGCCCTCGGCCATCGCCTCCAGCAGGGCGCTCTGCACTTTGGGGCTGGCACGGTTGATCTCGTCCGCCAGCAGCACCTGGGTGAAGATGGGGCCGGGGTGAAAGCGAAATGTTTGTTGCTGGGGGTCAAAAATCTGAAGCCCCAGCAGGTCGGCGGGGAGCAGATCGGCGGTGAACTGCATCCGCCTGCATGCCAGCCCCAGCACCTGCGCCAGCGCGTGGGCCAGGGTGGTTTTGCCCATGCCGGGCAGATCCTCGATCAGCAGATGACCGCGCGCCAGCAGGGTCACCAGCGCGATCTTCAGTTGCAGCGGCTTGCCCAGAATGACTTGCTCCAGTGCCGCCAGCAGCCCGGCAATCTGCTCTTCTCTCTTCATTCCCTTCATACACACTCCCTGTATTGCGTCGCACCTACAGCTTATACGCCCGCAAGGGCGAAGGCAGATAACAGACGGGCGGTAAAGTGCAGCGCAGGGATGGCAATGAGCGGGAGGTGACCCGGTGTATTGCTGAGTCTGCTCGATTCAATATGGCCGATCAGGCACGTAGCTCAATACAATATTTCCTGATGGGAATGTACCGATCGCCATCTCTTCACTAGGTGAGGGCGCTGGGCGCCCATATAGTTGCCCCCATTGCGACGCGCTGCGTTGCTACCTTTGTCACCACCTTGGCCCCGCCACTGTTCGCCTGTCGCTGTGATCTGGCAGGCATCGGCACGCCAATCTGTTATGGAGAGTTCATGCCTGTATTCCTGTTGTGCACTTTTCTGATGATCATTCTCTATCCGGTCGGGATCGAGCTCTATCTGGTCGCCGTGCCCCAGATTGCCGATGCCCTGCAGGCGAGCGAGGCGCAGATCCACACCGCCTTCTCTATCTATCTGTTCGGTATGGCGGCCACCGTGCTGCTGGGCGGGATGATTGCCGATCGCTACGGGCGGCGCTGGGTGGTGCTCGGGGGGGCGCTGATTTTTGTCCTCGCCTCGCTGGTGGCGGGTCATGCCGAAGGGATCACCCAGTTCTACCTCGGCCGTTTCTGGCAGGGGGTCGGGTCCGGTGCGCTGAGGGGAATAAGTATCAAGGTTGAATCAGGATGCCAAGGTGATGTGGCTGCGCAACGAGATCCGGCGGCTCTACAACGACGAATCGCCACGCTAATGTGGCCGTGACGGTGCCCACCGATCAGCCGGAGCCATCAGCTCCGGCTTTTTGTTGTCGTATCGCCCGCATGAGTGGGCTTTAGCACGACTTAAGTGCCGAGTTCGGGTTCAACTGTGTGCCATTCAACTCTCTTTATGCACATATTGACCTTGGTTACACGTCTCGAGTGAAGCTCTTTTCACGAAAATAATTCATGTGGTTTCATTAGAAAACTTCACCTGTGGTCACTTTTAAAGTGTGATCGACCATTAAGTTCCTGTATTTGCAGTGATATAGCATGACTCCCCTTGGAATGACGGGGTTAGATAGCGCCTGCGTAGGGTGACTGCCAGTAGAGCGCGGCGTGAGCCAGCCCCACAGGTCGTCTGTGGCCGTGCCATGCCCCGGCTATCTGGCCACCAGCCATGAGTGACGGAGCAGAGGGGAATAAGTATCAAGGTTGATAAACTGGCTTGAGTAAAGGGATGCAGCAAAGGTAGAACCCGGAGCCAGTAACTGTACCGGGAGACGCCACTCACCATCCCCCGATAACACCTAATTGAAACCGGCTAGATGAAAAAACACCTTTCATCGAACGGGGCCCGTGCACCCGAAAATAGCCAGATTGGCAGGCTGACTGTGCTCCCCGTTATGGCAATGACGGAAGAGAAAATAGTGCGGCAGCCACCACCAGATTAATAAAAATAAATCTCAGCAAAGGCAGGTTACTATGCGTCCAGCAACAGCACCGACCGGGTTGTTACAACAACCCAAACCCTTCTTCATGATATTTTTCGTCGAACTCTGGGAGCGCTTCGGTTATTACGGCGTGCAGGGAATCCTGGCTGTTTTCTTTGTGCAGCAACTGGGTTTTTCCCAAGAGCAATCCTTTATTACCTTCGGTGCCTTCTCGGCGCTGGTATATGGCCTGATCTCGGTTGGTGGCTATGTCGGCGACCATGTGCTCGGCACCAAGCGCACCATGGTGCTGGGGGCCGTGGTGCTGGTGATAGGCTACTTTATGACCGGCCTCTCTATCTACAATCCCGACCTGATTTTCTATGCGCTGGGCACCATCGCGGTCGGTAACTGCCTGTTCAAGGCCAATCCGGCCAGCCTGCTGTCAAAATGCTACCAGCCAAAAGATCCGCGGCTGGATGGGGCGTTTACCCTGTTCTATATGTCGATCAATATTGGCTCCCTTATTTCCCTCTCGCTCGCTCCGGTGATTGCCGATCACTACGGCTATACCGTGACCTATAACCTGTGTGGGGTGGGGCTGATTATTGCGCTGTTCACCTTCTTTGCCTGCCGCAATATGGTCAAGGATATTGGCTCCGCGCCGGATCACCTGCCACTTAATTACAGCAAGCTGCTGCTGGTTATATTGGGCTCGGTAGCCATGGTCTTCTTTTGCGCCTGGCTGATGCACCACGTGGTGATCGCCAACATGGTGCTGATGACGGTGACCATCGCCGTGGTGGTCTTCTTTTTTCGCGAGGCATTCAGGCTCGACACAGTGGGCCGCAACAAGATGTATGTGGCCTTCGTGCTGATGCTGGAGGCGGTGCTCTTCTATGTGCTGTACGCCCAGATGCCGACGTCTCTGAACTTCTTTGCCATCAACAACATGCACCACGAGATGCTGGGCATGAGCGTCAACCCGGTCAGCTTCCAGGCGCTCAACCCCTTCTGGGTGGTGGTGGGTAGCCCGGTACTCGCGATGATCTATACCCGAATGGGCAGCAAGGGGCGGGATCTCACCATGCCGCTCAAGTTCACCCTCGGGATGTTCTTCTGCTCGCTGGGCTTTTTGACGGCGGCGGCATCCGGCTGGTGGTTTGCCGATGAGCAGGGGCTGACCTCCCCCTGGTTTATGGTGCTGATCTACCTGTTCCAGAGTCTGGGAGAGCTGATGATCAGTGCGCTGGGACTGGCGATGGTGGCTGCGCTGGTGCCGCAACGGCTGATGGGCTTCATTCTCGGAATGTGGTTCCTGACTCAGGCGATGGCGTCCCTGCTGGGGGGCTATGTGGCGACCTTTACCGCCGTGCCGCAAGGGATGACGGATCCGCTGCAAACTTTGCCCATTTACACCGGCGTATTTGGCAAGATCGGGATGGCGACCTTGCTGATTGCGGTGGTGATGGGGCTGATGGTGCCCTGGCTGAACCGGATGATGAATGCGAACCCGACAGAGGCCGAAGGGCTGGTAGCGGGACAATCACAGGCGTAATGAGGGGATAGTGCGAGACAGGGCAAGGGCGGCGACCCTTGCCTTGCTGTTGATGGCTTAGTTGTACTGCTCTTCCATCCAGGCTTCGACGATCAGCTGCGCCGATACCCCGTCTACACTGCCTTTCTCCAGCGCGCGATAGCCGCCTCGCTCAAACAGCCGGGCGCGGGCATCTGTGGTGGTGAGTCGTTCATCCTTGAACTCCACCGGCTTGCCGAAACGGCCATGCAGCCGGTTGCCGAATTTGCGGGCCCGTACCGTGATCTCCTGATCTGTGCCATCCATGTTCAGCGGCAGACCGACAACCAGCAGGTCCGGTTGCCACTCCTTGAGCAGCTTCTCAATCTCGTCCCAGTTGGGGATGCCGTCGTTGGCCTTGAGGGCGCGCAGAGGCTGGGCTGTGCCAGTCAGCTCCTGACCGATGGCGACGCCAATGCTCTTGGTGCCATAGTCAAAGCCCATGATGCTGCGTGATGACATAACTGATAAATCCTCGAAATAGAGAGCGGAGCGGGCCAGCCGATCAGCTGTGGCCGATATCGCTGGAGAGGTGAACCGGGTTCACCCCTATGCTGGCGGCAGCTTGCTGCCAACGTTTGTGAATGGGGGTCTTGAACACCAGAGCCGGATTGGGAGGGATCACCAGCCAGGCGCCATCCACCAGCTCCTGCTCCAGCTGCCCGGCGCTCCAGCCGGCATAGCCAAGGGCCACCAGCCAATGGGCAGGGGCCTCGCTCGTACCCAGAGTTTCCAGAATATCCTTGGAGGTGGTCACCATCATCTCATCCCCCACCTGCAGGGTGGAGTTGAAGCCGGGGCGGAAGCTGTGCAGCACGAAGCCGCGATCGGCGTGAACCGGCCCCCCTTGCAGTACCGGTTGTTTGAGCTCCGGGTTGTTGGGCGGGTTGAGCTGGAGCTGGGTCAGCATGGTTTCCAGCGACATCTCCACCGGAATGTTGACGACCAAGCCCATGGCGCCCTCTTCGTTGTGCTCGCACAGATAGACCAGCGAGCGTTCGAAGTAGGGATCCGTCAGACTTGGCATGGCAAGCAGGAAGTGATTTTGCAGTGTTTGCATAGAGGCCAAATAGTGCAAAGGTATTTGAGGTCAATTATGGCAGTTGATCCCCATGGGAAAAACCGCTTTTTGGGCTGGGCGAGATCCTGCCCCTTTCCGGATTGCCTTGAAACAGAGAGGGTGGCGCCGGGCCACCCTCTCTGTTTCCGGGCTTGTCAGGGGCGGGTTACCCCTGAACAGGCCGGTTAGCCTGCCAGGCGATTATTTGCCCAGCCGACGCTCGATGGCATCCATCAGCATACCGGTGATGTGCACGTCGAAGGCGGCTTCAATCTCGCGAATGCAGGTCGGGCTGGTGACGTTAATCTCGGTCAGGCGGTCGCCGATGATATCGAGGCCAACGAAGATAAGCCCCTTCTCTTTCAACGTCGGGCCCACTGCGCGGGCGATGGTCCAGTCGGCTTCGCTCAGGGGACGTGCTTCACCACGGCCACCGGCCGCCAGATTGCCACGGGTTTCCCCCTGCGCCGGAATACGGGCCAGACAGTAGGGAACCGGCTCACCGTCCACTACCAGTACCCGCTTGTCGCCATCCTTGATGGCGGGCAGATAGGTCTGCGCCATGCAGTACTGGCTGCCGTGGGCGGTCAGAGTCTCGATAATCACGCCGACGTTGGCGTCATCTTCCTTCATGCGGAAGATGGAGGCGCCGCCCATGCCGTCCAAGGGCTTCAAGATCACGTCTTTGTGCTTCGCGTGGAAGGCGCGCAGCTTGTCGGCGCGGCGGGTCACCAGCGTGGTCGGGGTGTGCTCGGCAAACCAGGCGGTGTAGAGCTTCTCGTTGGCGTCGCGCAGGCTCTGCGGCTTGTTGACGATGAGGCAACCCTCATCCTCGGCCCGCTCCAGCATGTAGGTGGCGTAGATAAATTCGGTGTCGAACGGCGGATCCTTGCGCATCAGGATCACATCGAGGTTGGAGAGGGGCTGGTCCACCACCTCGCCCAGCGTGTACCAGTCGGCATAGTCATATTTGACAGTGAGCGGGCGCATGGTGCCAAAGGCGCGACCGGCTTCCATGTAGAGATCCTTCATCTCCAGATAGAAGAGCTCATAGCCGCGCTTTTGCGCCTCTTCGAGCATGGCAAAGCTGGAATCTTTCTTGATGTTGATGGCCGAGATGGGGTCCATCACGATGCCGAGTTTAATGGTCATCCGCTGTTCCTTTTTAATGGCTCGATAGGGTTGTAGGGTCGATTAGCGCAGCGTAATCGGCCGCTTGCGGCTGCGTCGATGCAGCCATGGGGCTGATTGATGCGGCCGATAGTATCAAGCGAGATCGCCAAAGCGGCACTGCAGCGCAGTTATCGCAGTCAGGGCGGCGGTTTCGGTACGCAGCACCCGCGGCCCCAGCAGCATCTCTTTGAAATCTTCCTGCACGGTACGGGCGATCTCGTCGCTCGACAAGCCCCCTTCCGGGCCAATCAGCAGGCGCACGCCGTGCTCGGGAACGGGCAGGGTGTTGATGCTGTACTCGGCGCGCGGGTGCAGGTTGAGCTTGAGCTCTTTGGTCTCTTCCGCCAGCCAGGCGTCCAACTCCATCGGCATGCGTACCTCTGGCACCACGTTGCGGCCGCACTGTTCGCAGGCGCTGATCACCACCTTCTGCCACTGCTCGCGCTTCTTCTCCAAGCGGTCTGCCGGCAGCTTGACGCCGCAGCGCTCGGAGAAGAGCGGGGTGATGCAGGTGACGCCCAGCTCCACCGATTTCTGGATGGTGAAGTCCATCTTGTCGCCGCGGCTGATCACCTGACCGAGGTGGATGGCCAGCGGTGACTCCACCGATTGGGCGTCACAGCTGTCGATGGTCACTTCCACCGACTTCTTGCCGACGCTGGTGATGGTGGCGGGATATTGATTGCCATCGCCGTTGAATAGCTCGAGCTGCTGGCCCGGCTGCATGCGCAGTACCCGGCCGATATGGTTGGCGCCGTCTTCCGACAGGGCGATGGTCTGGCCAACTTGCAGGGTGGCCGGTTCATAGATACGTGGAATGCGCATGGCTGATTGTCAGTCTCTTGCTTGGAAACCCTTTATATCCTGCGGCGAGCAAGGCTCACGCGGCAGTGGGTAAGGGCTTCATGATAGGAGGGGCAATCCCCCTCCCAGTTCAAATGGGGTTATTGGCACTGCTTTTCAATAAAGGGATTGGTATTGCCCTGCAGCTTGCCGATGCGGCGATTGCGCTCGCACTCCCAGCCTTCTGCCGGGTACTGCCTGTCCCAAGCTTCAAACAGTTTACGCTGTTGCGCTGCCAGACGCAGCCCATACTGCTGGCTCATGTAGAGGTAGGCGCGGGCAATCTGACCCCGTACCGAGCCCTTGGGCGGCTGCACCCGACGATCCTTGAAATCCACCAGCATCTGGCACTGACCGTACTGATCCGGCTTGCCGTTCCAGTCGGAGAAGCGGTAGTTGGCCCGATCGCCGTTCACCTCGCCAATGGCGGGGAAGAGGTTGTGCATGTCCCCCTCCATCTTGTTGAACTCGGGGCTCACCTTCTCGCAGTTTTTGCGGCCGCCATCCTGCCAGCACTGCAGCTGGTGGCCGAACTCCCAGGCGGGGACCACGTGTTCCCACTCGATGCGGGCGGCACGCTTGGCCTGCTTGCGCGGCTCATAGCCGCAACTGGCGAGATCCGGGCTCATTTTCTTGCCCTGATAGTCGATGTCGCAGCCGCAGTAGAAGGTGGTGACCGCAGGCTGGCTGCGATAGAGCTTCACCAGATCCTGCTTGGCTTCGCGAAAGGTCTGGGCGTGCAGAGGCGCGCTGAGCAGCGGCAAACCGGCCAGCAGGGTCAGGGCGAGGGAGGAGATGAAACGCATGGAATTCCTTGCAAACGGGATGATTGACGAACGATGGCGGGCACCCTACCACAGGGGTGCGACACAAGTTGGCTTACTGCTCTGGCTCCGGCCGTTCCCGCTCCAGCGGCTGCTTGCAGCGACGACAGTGATAGCGGGCCTCGCCGCGCACCACCTTGTTGTGGCGGCGAATAGAGAGTTGATGCTGCTGGCAGTGACAGCGATAGGGCACGGTGCGCTGGGCCAGTACCGCCAGATCGAAGCTGTGGGTAGTTCTGGGCTCAAGGCCGAACACCTCCCGCATCACCGATTGCCACTGGCTGCCGTGAGGCAAGACCCGGTTTTTGCCGCGCCCGTCACCCCACAGGGCGTAAACCAGCAGATGGGCCACCTCGTGGGGCACCACCTCATCCAGAAACGCCTGCTGGTTGGCCTGATAGAGGGCGGGATTGAAGCGCAGCTCCCAGGTTTGCAGCCGCGCCGATCCCGCCGCCCGGCCCCGCATATTGCAATGGACTTGCGGGCGGGAGAAGGTACGGCCAAGGCGCGCCTCGGCCTGCACAAAACAGGCTTCTACGCGTTGTTGCAGCAGGGCGACAAGCTGGGCTGGGGTGGCAGACATCAACATCTCGTCAGATAGCGGATAAGCAAAAGGGGAGCCAGGCTCCCCTTTTATCACAACAGCGAGCCTTACAGGCCAGCGGCGGAACGCAGCAGTTCGGCCTTGTCGGTCTGCTCCCAAGGGAACTCGTCGCGACCGAAGTGACCGTAGGCAGCGGTAGCCTGGTAGATCGGGCGCTTCAGATCCAGCATTTCGATCAGACCATACGGGCGCAGTTCGAAGTGCTCGCGAACCAGCTTGACCAGCAGCTCCTCGGCGACCTTGGCAGTACCGAAGGTTTCAACGCTGATGGAGGTCGGCTCGGCCACGCCGATGGCGTAGGAGATCTGGATTTCACAGCGATCGGCCAGACCGGCGGCAACGATGTTCTTGGCAACGTAGCGGGCGGCGTAGGCAGCGGAGCGGTCAACCTTGGACGGATCCTTGCCGGAGAAGGCGCCACCACCGTGACGGGCCATGCCGCCGTAGGTGTCGACGATGATCTTGCGACCGGTAAGACCGCAGTCACCCATCGGGCCGCCGATAACGAAACGGCCGGTCGGGTTGATGAAGTATTTGGTGTCCTTGTTGACCCACTCGGCCGGCAGCACCGGCTTGATGATCTCTTCGCGTACCGCTTCAACCAGATCCTTGTGGCTGATGGATTCGGCGTGCTGGGTAGACAGCACCACGGCATCCACACCGATGATCTTGCCTGCGTCGTCGTAGGCGAAGGTCAGCTGGCTCTTGGCATCCGGACGCAGCCACGGCAGGGTGCCGTTCTTGCGCACTTCAGCCTGACGCTTCACCAGCAGGTGAGAGTAGGTGATGGGGGCCGGCATCAGCACGTCGGTTTCGTTGGTGGCATAGCCGAACATCAGGCCCTGGTCGCCAGCGCCCTGCTCCAGCGGATCGCTGCGGTCAACACCCTGGTTGATATCCGGGGACTGCTTGCCGATGGCGTTCAGCACGGCGCAGGAGTCAGCATCGAAGCCCATGTCGGAGTGGGTGTAGCCGATTTCACGTACGGTATCACGCACGATCTCTTCGATATCAACCCAGGCAGAGGTGGTTACTTCACCGGCCACCATGACCATACCGGTCTTGACCAGGGTCTCGCAGGCAACGCGTGCCTTGGTATCTTGCTTGAGGATGGCGTCCAGTACCGCATCGGAGATCTGGTCCGCAATCTTGTCGGGATGGCCTTCGGAGACCGACTCGGAAGTAAACAGCTTTGCCATGATAAGAGTCTCAGCTTGTCTGGGTTATCGCCACGGCAATAACCGGATGAATAGGATGGTGTAGAGGTATCTACATCTGGACGTCTATTTTAATTAGCGCCCCCCCCGATTGCCAGCACTATTTTGTCGCGCAGTGTCCAATGGGTCACAAGCGGTGCTCTCCTATCCCGAAAGGGATGGAAATCAAACGTTTTTCTCTGGTTGCTTTGGTCAATAGAGGGCAAGAAAAGCGATTGTCCTCCCAAAGCCACTTTATTCATCCAGATAATATTTGCACGCCGCGCGCCCTGCTGGGACAATAACGCGCCTTAATCTTGGCCATCAAATGAAGCAATCGCAGGAGATTCAGATGCCTTCTCGTAAAGAGCTTGCCAATGCCATTCGTGCATTGAGTATGGATGCCGTTCAAAAAGCCAACTCCGGTCACCCGGGCGCCCCCATGGGAATGGCGGATATCGCCGAAGTGCTGTGGCGTAGCCACCTCAGACATAACCCGAACAACCCCAAGTGGGCCGACCGCGACCGTTTCATTCTCTCCAACGGCCACGGCTCCATGCTGCTGTACTCCCTGCTGCACCTCTCCGGTTATGACCTCTCCATCGACGATCTGAAAAACTTCCGCCAACTGCACTCTCGCACCCCGGGTCACCCGGAGTACGGCTATGCACCGGGCGTTGAAACCACCACTGGCCCGCTGGGTCAGGGCATCACCAACGCCGTTGGTATGGCGATCGCCGAGAAAGCCATGGCTGAGCAGTTCAACCAGCCGGGCCACGACATCGTTGACCACTACACCTACGCCTTTATGGGCGACGGCTGCCTGATGGAAGGTATCTCCCACGAAGCGTGTTCCCTGGCAGGTACCCTGCAACTGGGCAAACTGATCGCGTTCTGGGATGACAACGGCATCTCCATCGACGGTCACGTAGAAGGCTGGTTCACCGACGACACCGTCAAGCGCTTCGAAGCCTACGGCTGGCACGTTATCCCGGCTGTTGACGGCCACAACCCGGAAGCCATCAATGCCGCCATCGAAGCCGCCAAGGCCGAGACCGGCAAGCCGACTCTGATTTGCTGCCGCACCATCATCGGTTACGGCTCCCCGAACAAATCCGGTTCTCACGACTGCCACGGCTCACCGCTGGGCAACGACGAGATCGCCGCGGCTCGCGCATTCCTGAAGTGGGACCACGCTCCGTTCGTTATCCCGGCCGATATCGCTGCCGAGTGGAACGCTCAGGAGAAGGGCGCTGCACTGGAAGCCGACTGGGCTGCCAAGTTCGCTGCCTATGAAGCCGCTCACCCGACGCTGGCTGCCGAATTCAAGCGCCGTACCGCTGGCGAACTGCCGGCCAACTGGGCTGCCGAATCCGCCAAGATCATCGAAACCCTGCAAGCCAACCCGGCCAAGATTGCTACCCGTAAAGCGTCCCAGAACTCTCTGGAAGCCTTCGGCAAGCTGCTGCCGGAGTTCATGGGCGGCTCTGCTGACCTGGCGCCTTCCAACCTGACCATGTGGTCCGGCTCCAAGTCTCTGACCAACGACGATGCCTCCGGCAACTACATCCACTACGGTGTCCGCGAGTTCGGCATGTCTGCCATCATGAACGGTATCGCCCTGCACGGTGGTTTCATCCCCTACGGCGCTACCTTCCTGATGTTCATGGAGTACGCTCGCAACGCCTTGCGCATGGCCGCCCTGATGAAGCAGCGCGCCATCTTCGTTTACACCCACGACTCCATCGGTCTGGGTGAAGATGGCCCGACTCACCAGCCGGTTGAGCAGATCGCCTCCCTGCGCCTGACTCCGAACATGAGCACCTGGCGTCCGTGTGACCAGGTTGAATCTGCCATCGCCTGGAAACACGCCATCGAGCGTACCGACGGCCCGACCTCTCTGATCTTCTCTCGTCAGAACCTGGCCCAGATGGACCGTACTGCCCAGCAGCTGGCCGACACCGCCAAGGGTGGCTACGTGCTGAAGGATTGCGCCGGTACTCCGGAGCTGATCCTGATCGCCACCGGTTCCGAAGTGGAACTGGCTGTTGCCGCCTATGAGCAGCTGACTGCCAAGGGCCGTGCCGTGCGCGTGGTCTCTCTGCCGTCTACCGACGTGTTCGACGCCCAGTCTGCCGAGTACAAAGAGTCCGTCCTGCCGTCCTCCGTCACCAAGCGTGTGGCCATCGAAGCCGGCATCGCTGACTACTGGTACAAGTACGTCGGTTTCGGCGGCAAGATCATCGGTATGACCACCTTTGGTGAGTCCGCACCGGCCGAGCTGCTGTTCAAGGAATTCGGCTTTACCGTGGAAAACGTGGTTGCGACCGCAGAGTCCCTGTAATAGCTGATTGCTTTGTATAGAACTGAAAAGCGCCTCCCTTGGGAGGCGCTTTTTTATTGTAATAAAAACAGTTACGGGAAATATACTATATATCTTGGTTCTTAATTGGATAACTTATTATTGTCTGACAATCGTTTAGTAAACACATCTGATTTCCTTTTAGTTCTGAAAAAGGAAAGTCAGAAAAATGAATGTTGTAACTGGATAAATCTAGAACTAATTTACTAGAATTGAAATCAAATCGCGCGGCATGCGTTGGGTATATGCCTTCATCTTTTGGGGTTACGAGAAATGCGATTGGAAAAAATGACAATAAACTTAGTACTGTCGAATGCCCTTGATTGAAAAAGCTCACACACTTTGCGCTCAAGTGACGATCGTAAGGATAAAACCAATAATATATATCATGGGTTTTTGTAATAGCATGGTCATCCCCTAGTACAAATTTCTTTAGTGGGTCAAAGTACGGTGATTTTTGTGGTGGCTCTTTACACTCGGTAACTGATGTTGCAGATAGAATATGACCTATCATCGCTCTGGCATATTTGATAGGGTTTATGTCAATAGATACGGTATTATATGGGGAGATTGGATTCTGAAAATAATTACGAATTTTACTTGTCAGCTTTTTATTTGTATCTGCAACCTCGCCATCATTGCCTCCTAAGATATTACTGTTACAGTTGCTGCAGATCGTTCTGAATTTGCTTCCATTGGTTGATGGTACGCCTTTTATTGATTTTGCACCTGCTCCCATCATTTCCATAATATGACGTTGTTCAACCTTAGTTACAGTAATTGAACCCTGCGGAGGAACATGATCTATCGAGAGTGTGCCAAACTCTCCACAAATCAAACAATATCCATCTCTGATTTTTACATGTCTTACTCTTTCTGAAATTTTACTCATCACTAACCATCCCCAAGTATCTGTAGTGACATCAATTATATGCATGAGCTTGTAGGTTCGATTAGCGAAGCGTAATCGGACGTTCGCGTTCTTTAAGACGATGCCATAAAAATAATGCCCTACATGTTACATAAAAAGAGACCGGCTATCAGCCGGTCTCTTTTTATTTATCGCAACCCTTACGCCTGCGGCGGGGTGCTTTCCGCATTGGACATCACCGCATCAATTTGCACCAGGGCGCCAGCGGGCAGTTCGCTTACCCCGAATACGCTGCGGGCAGGCAGATAACCCGGGAAATATTTGGTGTAGACGGCGTTGACCGCATCCAGATCGGCGATATTACCGAGCTGGATATTGACCTTGACGATATCGTCCATCACATGGCCGATGCTCTCCACAATCGCTTTGATATTGCTCAGGCACTGGGCGGTCTGCTCCTTGATGCAGCCAGCCAGGATCTTGCCGGTGGCGGGGTCAATCGGTAACTGCGCAGAGAGATGGTTGTAGTGGGAGAAGGCGACGGTCTGGCAATGGAGCGGGCTGCGCGGTGCCTTGTCGGTATTGCGGGCACGGATCACCAGATTGTGACGATCTTCCACCCGTTGCGGCGGGGTGCCGTCACCGTGGGAGATGACCGCATCCATCTGCACCCGTGCACCCATGGGCAGAGCGGCGGCACTGACTACCGAGCGGGCGGGCAGATAGGCGACGGCGCGGGCGATGGCGGAGTCGGGGAAGAAGGTGGTGTAGACCTCGTTGACGGCCTCCAGATCGGCCAGATCGGTCAGATAGACGGTGACCTTGACGATATCGTCAAACGGCACGTCGATGCTCTCCAGCACCGCCTTGATATTGCGCAGGCACTGGCCCGCCTGCTCCTTGATGCCACCGGCGACCAGTTGGCCCGAGGTGGCCTCGACCGGCAGCTGGGCGCCGATATTGTTGTAGTGGGAGAAGGCCACGGTATGGGTGGAGAGCGGATTGTGCGGCGCCTTGTCACTGTTGCGGGCGAGCTTCACCAGCGGGCAAGGATCTTGCGGGAAGGTGCCTTCGCCGTTGGAGATGATGGCATCGATCTGCACCAGTGCGCCCAGCGGCAGGGCGGCGACGGCGAGGGTGGTGCGGGTCGGCAGATAGCCCGGGAAGAATTCGCGATAGACGGCGTTGACCGCCTCCAGATCCGCCATCTCTTTCAGGAAGATGGTCGCTTTGACCATATCGTCCATCACATGGCCGATGCTCTCGATGATTGCCTTGAGGTTGCTCAGGCACTGTCTTGCCTGCGCGGTGACATCGCCGCTCACCATCTTGCCGGTGGCGGGATCGACCGGCAACTGGGCCGAGATATTGTTGTAATGAGAAAACGCCACCGTTTGGGTGCAGGGGCCCAGATCCTGGGGTGCATGGGGGGTATTTCTTGCCGACTTGATGATGGTGCCACTCATAGATATGCCTCTTTTTAATATTTGTTGTTCATTCAGGTACAGGTTTACCCCATCTTGTTGTGCGCCACGGCACTGCGCCAGCGGCGGCATCCCCGGTTATTATTTGCGATCCACTCAATTACTGAGAGGAATAAGGGAAGAGAGGACAGGGTAGATATTTCAGACGCTGCGATTCTATGAGTGGCTATCAGGGGTTGCAAACCGCGGATTGCATTTCTATGAGATGGCTCAATGGGCGCAAAT
Source organism: Aeromonas sp. S11(2024) (assembly GCF_041402345.1). Taxonomy (NCBI): domain Bacteria; kingdom Pseudomonadati; phylum Pseudomonadota; class Gammaproteobacteria; order Aeromonadales; family Aeromonadaceae; genus Aeromonas; species Aeromonas sp. S11(2024). Next base: position 109,377 of record NZ_JBGLRC010000012.1, read on the forward strand.
TTAATCATATTGCTATTCAATTCACCCGAAATCGTAGCCAATTTGTTCTCAAATGGTGCCGAACCGGCAGACAGCCTTGCCCTGACTGGGTTTGCTCTCCCCCTCTTCGGGATATTGGAGTGTGAATAAAGGGTTAATATTATGCGCCGATGTGCAAATAATACATATTATGGTGCATGGATATCTGTTTTCAGCTCTTTTAAGGGGCTATGAAAATTCCCGTGGATATGCATATCCACCTTATTAAAGATACCTCTGGAATATAATTCACGGCTTTTGCATTCCTCTCTGTTAATGCTGATTCCGGCATACTCGATGACACCTTGCTGGCAGCCGGGATCTGTTATTAACGCCATAAAATTCTATGCCATGAATTTGCACGGCGGATCTGCCCCGGCTGCACAGGAGTGCGGAGCATGGTGTTGGTGTTGGTGTTGGTGTTGGTGTTGGTGTTGGCGTGACGGTGTGCAGGAGCGGGGGCGCTCGATAAGAGATGGCGATAGATGAGATGTGGCGCTGGATGAGGGAGGGGAGGTGGTGGCAATCCGCGTCTCTTCCCGCCGGTTGTATCCCTAGATGGGTGGGGTTGCCCCGCGTCATAGGTTTTTCCACTTTTTGCGGCTTTGTCTGATCTCCCTCTTATCTGTGGCTGGTTGTGATGATTGGGATGGTTTTCAGGGCTCGGAAACAGCTCAGGTGATTTCGCATGTATAAAGTTTAATGTACTGTTTTTAAAAGGAAATGCGTAAAAAAATGGATTTATCGACCGCTTTTTATGGTTTCTTGGTGAAACTGTTAATTAGTGGCGTGATTGCGAGTCAGGTCGCTTTTTTCAATCGTTATTAATCGTATGATTAATAAGGTGGTCAAGGAGCCCTGACGGAGAGCATCGATGCACCGGCAGGCCATTGCCCAGGATTGGCAAGCGAGATCGCGTCGCGATCATCATTACCTGACTGTGGAGGATTTATGCTGGGTTTCGTTCTGGGCGATATGTATTGTCAAACATCTGGGCAGCGGTTACCTCCTCGCCTGGGAAAGAGCTTTCCCATTCCTGCCGATTACCGACTGCGCGGCCGGGTATCCGCCGCCATCATGACCATCGAGAGCCTGCTCGATACCCCTTATCCGCAAAAGCAGTTTCGTGATCTGGTCTTTGGCGCCTTTATCGAGCGCCAGCGTCGGCTGTTTGGCGAACATGTGATTGTGGCCCGCATGGAAGGGGAGGAGGGGCTGGAGCTGTCGATTGATCTCTCGTTTGTCAGCACCGCCGTACCTGTGGGCCTGCTGGCCATCTCTGAAGAGCTGGCCCTCGCCACGGCGCCGCGTCCCAAGAAGAGCCATCCCCACTACGAGGCGCTGTGCAAGGCGATCGACTGCATGGTGATGCTGATGTTTTATGGCAAGGTGATCCGCCAGCGGAATACGGTGTTGGAAAATATCGGCCATCAGTTTGGTTATCAACCCGCGGCGACCCTGACGGCGCGTGTTGGCAAGGGTGGGGAGGATGATTACGACGCCTTCATGGTCAATATCATGACCTGTATTGCTCACTCCAACTCGCTCAAGGAGGCGCTGGAGAACGCCAGCCGGATGGGAATTCAGGAGCCTGCTTTCTTCTGCATCGTCGGGGCGATTGCCAGCACTCTGTGGGGCGTTCCCAGACAGTGGGCGTATCAGGCTTCACAGCTGATCCATCGCTCCCACCACCACTACATCCAGAATCTGCTTCGCTGTGAAACCCGTGCCGGGCGGCGCCATATCAATCTGGAGCCGCCAAAGCCCCCGCTGTTTGCACCGATCCGGCAACAGGTTGTGCGTCTGTTCAAGGGGGCACACTGATCCGCTGCCCCCTTGTCATCACTCAGGCGGGATAAAGTGCCCCCAGCACAGCCGGACGGCTGGCACCGGTGACGGCGGGCAGGTTGCCCGGCTTGCGGTGAACAAAGCACATGGCCAGCCAGGCAAAGGCTGCGCCTTCCACCCAGTCGGGGGCAAGGCCCAGCTCGGCGGTGCTGGCGATGCGCCATGCAGGCAGCAGGCTGGCCAGCTCCTTCAGCAAGGGGGCGTTATGGGCACCGCCGCCGCAGACAAACAGCTCGGCTTTCGGCTGGCTGGCACCGACTGATTCGGGCCGGGCGGGCAGTTGGCGGGCGATGCTGTGGCAGGTGAGCGCCTGCAGGGTGCGCTGCACATCCACGGGGGCGTATGAAGTGCCTGCCAGCTCCCCATCGAGCCAATCGAGGGTAAACATCTCCCGTCCGGTGCTCTTGGGGGCGGGGGCGGCGAAATAGGGGTGAGCCAGTAGTTTCTCCAGCAGGGCCGGGATGGGCTTGCCACTGGCGGCCCATTTGCCACCGGCGTCATAGCTGCCGCCGTGGGGCTGATGGCGGCGATACCAGCCATCGAGCAGGGTATTGGCCGGGCCGGTATCAAAACCATAGACACCGCCCGGATTGCCTGGCAGCACCGAGATATTGGCGATGCCGCCGAGGTTCAGTACCACCCGCAGGGCGCCGGGTTTGGCAAACAGCGCCTGATGGAAGGCGGGTACCAGCGGCGCCCCCTGACCACCGAGGGCCATGTCCATGGTGCGAAAATCGGCGATAACGTCGATGCCGGTCTGGGCGGCCAGCAGGGCGGCGTTGCCGATCTGCAGGGTAAAGCCAAGCTGGGGGCGATGGCGGATGGTCTGGCCGTGGCTGCCGATGGCGCGAATATCTTTGGGCTCAAGCTTCGCCTTGGTCAGCAGCGCGTGGGTGGCGGCGGCAAACTCTCGCGCCACCAGATTATCGGCCACCCCCATGCGGTCGATTTCGTTGTCGCCCGGGGTGCAGAGGGCATGCAGCGTGCGGGCGGTCTCTTGCGGCCAGGGGTGACAAAGCGCCGCTTCGACCCGCAGTTCATCCCCGGCGATCATCACCAGCACGGCATCAATGCCGTCCATGCTGGTTCCCGACATCAGACCGATATAGCGTTCAGCCATGTGTCTCCTTACATTGCTGCTTGAAAATGCGGTGTGCAGAGAGGGTTAAGAGGGGAACGGCTTTCATCCCATGCCACATGGCGTGGTCTTTGACATCAGACCGATATAACGCTCAACCATGGGGCATCCTCAATGCGGACCGGAAAAAGAGTGAGAGAGACAGGATAGATAAGCCCTTACGCCTGTGCCACATGCCGCTCCCGGTGTTCCATCTCATCTTATGCCTGAAGTCGGACTCATTTCAATCTGGTTACCTAGCGCGAGCTCAATAAAATGGGCTGGCAGGGCCTTCACCCTGCCAGCCCTGATGGCTTAGTTGCCGCGACCATCCCGCTTGTTCTGGGCCAGCTGCAGCTCGGGGTTGTCGAGCTTGGCCAGTTGCGGCATCGCCAGCTTTTTGAAGTTGGCCAGCTCGCGTCCGCTCAGGGTCTCTGCCTGCGGCAGGGTGAGGTTGCGCGGGTTCTTGTGAATGCCGCCCACCACGAATTCGTAGTGCAGGTGCGGGCCGGTGACGCGGCCGGTGCCACCCAGAGTGCCGATGGTCTGCCCCTGCTTCACCCGCTGTCCCTTGTTGACGGTGCGTTTGGAGAGGTGCAGGTACTTGGTCACATAGTTGCCGGCATGCTTGATAAAGACGTAGTTGCCGTTGAACTGGTTGTAACCGGCGGCCACCACGCTGCCTGAGCCCGCCGCCATGATGGGGGTACCCACCGGCGCCACATAGTCGATGCCGTTGTGGGGGCGGATCTTGCCGGTCACAGGATGGAGGCGGCGCGGGTTGAAGTTGGAGCTGATGTATTTGAAGTTGACCGGTGCACGCAGGAAGCTCTTGCGCATCGCCTTCCCTTCCGGGGTGTAGTAGTTGCCATCTTCATTGAGCACGGCGCGGTAGGCGGTGCCCTGGTTGACGAACTCCGCCGCCAGAATATCGCCGGAGGCGACCCGCTCGTCGTCGCGGAACTTGTCTTCATAGACCACCCGGAAGCTGTCCCCCGGCTGCAAGTCCTGGGCAAAGTCGATGTCCCAGCCGAAGATGGCGGCCAAGTCCATGATCTGATCTTCGGTCATCCCCGCATCCACCGCGGCGCCCCAGAAGCTGGAGCGGATCTCGCCCTTGCTCACCTGTTCGCGGGTGTCGAGGGCGATCTTGACGTTGCGGGCGACAAAGGTCTCCTCCTTGCGGCTCACCTTGAGCGCCTGCTCCAGACTGTGGGGGTAATAGAGGCTGTGCAGCTCGCCGTTCTCGGTGAGCTTGAAGGTGAGCTCCTGTCCCGGTTGCAGCATCCGCAGGGGATCGCTGCCCTCGAGCTGATCGATCAGGTGCAGATCCGTGGTGCTCAGGCCAATGCGCTGGAAGATGACTCCCATGTTGTCGCCACGGCGTACCTTCACCTGCTTGGTGATATAGCGCGGCTTGGGCGGGGTAACGGGCTGGGCGGCCTCGGCCGGCAGCTCGTCGTTCAGTACGTTGTCGTTGGCCGGTTCCCGCAGGGCAATCTCGTTGCCGTTTTCATCGACCCGTGTTGCCACTGCCTGTTCACTTGGCCAGGCAGCCAGCATCATGATCATGATGCTCAAGATCAGCACCATCTTGCGGTGCCAGTGGGGGAGTGCGTTGAAGGCGTGCCAAATAACCATGAGAAGCAGATGAAGTCGGGCAGAATGGACGGATTTTACAGCCTTTCCAATTGGCCCGCCATTCCAGTAATATGTTTGGCCCTGTGGAATCGTGATGGAGAGTCAAAAAATGTCCCAGCTCGAGGTGGCGCTAGCCGAGATCAAGCGCGGAGCGGAAGAAATTCTGGTTGAAGAAGAACTTGTCGCCAAGTTGAAGGAAGGGCGCCCGCTGCGCATCAAGTTGGGCATGGACCCGACCGCCCCCGACATTCACCTGGGTCATACAGTGATCCTCAACAAGCTGAAGACCTTCCAGGATCTGGGCCATGAAGTGATCCTGCTGATCGGTGACTTCACTGCCATGGTGGGAGATCCCTCCGGCAAGAACGCCACCCGTCCGCCGCTCTCCGAAGAGGCCATCAAGCACAACGCCCTCACCTATGCCGAGCAGGCGTTCAAGATCCTCGACCCCGCCAAGACCCGCATCGAGTACAACTCGACCTGGCTGAGCGAGCTGGGTGCGACCGGCATGATCAAGCTGGCGGCCAAGCAGACCGTGGCCCGCATGATGGAGCGCGACGACTTCAAAAAGCGCTACACCGGCGGTCAATCCATCGCGATTCACGAATTCCTCTATCCGCTGCTGCAAGGCTATGACTCGGTCGCGCTGAAGGCGGACGTCGAGCTGGGTGGTACCGACCAGAAGTTCAACCTGCTGATGGGCCGCGAGCTGCAAAAAGATGCCGGCATGGCGACCCAGTGTGTGCTGATGATGCCGCTGCTGGTGGGTCTGGATGGCGTCAAGAAGATGTCCAAGTCCGCAGGCAACTACATCGGCGTCCACGACGCTCCGGGCGAGATGTTCGGCAAGATCATGTCCATCACCGACGATCTGATGTGGAACTACTACGAGCTGCTCTCCTTCCGTCCGCTGGCTGAAATCGAAGAGTTCAAGGCAGGCATCGCTGCCGGTACCCTCAACCCGCGCGATGTGAAGATCTGGCTGGCCAAAGAGATCATCGCCCGTTATCACGACGAAGCGGCGGCCGAAGCGGCCCACGAAGATTTCACCCAGCGTTTCTCCAAGAACGCCATTCCGGACGAGATGCCGGAAATCGAGCTGGCACTGGAAGGTGAAGGTCTGGCCATTGCCAACCTGCTGAAAGAGGCCGATCTGGTGGCCACCACCTCCGAAGCGCTGCGGATGATCAAGCAGGGCGCGGTCAAGGTGGATGGCGAGAAGCTGGAAGATGGCAAGGCACTCATCGGTGCTGGTACCGCCGTCTATCAGGTCGGCAAGCGCAAGTTTGCCCGGGTGACTGTCAAATAAGCAGTACCGTCAAATAAGCCGTCGCATCAGGCAAGCTGGTCATCAAACCGGTTCAAGCTTGTTCAACAGGGCCTCCTTCGGGAGGCCTTGTTGTATCTGGGCGGCACGGATCTGGGCGATAAAGTGCCGCAGCACGGCACTACCTGGATGCGGCCGTGTCGCCAGACTGATACTGGTCATCATGCCGTTGCCCTCAATGGGGTGATAACTGACCCCGAGCGGGCGCAGCGCCGCCACCGAGCTGGGCACCAGAGTCACGCCAAAGCCCGCCTGCACCATGCCGACGGTGGAGATCACTTGCGGACATTCAGGCCCCAGTATCGGCTCGAACCCCGCCTCCCGACAGAGACCCACTATTCCGTCATAGAGCCCGGGCCCGATGGCGTGGGGAAACAGAATAAAACTCTCGTCCTTCAGGCTGGCCAGTGACAAGGGGCCCGGCTTGGCTTTGGGGTGGCTGGTCGGCAGGGCGATCAGCAACGGCTCCTGCTCGATAAGGTGATGGGCAAAGCCCTCGCTACCCCGGCAGGGCAGCCGCAAGATGGCGGCATCCAGCCGATCGTTGCGCAGCGCCTCCACCAGTGCCGGCATGGTGCCCTCCTGCGGGCTGAGGGCTACCTCGGGGTAGCGCTCCCGATAGTCGTGCAGCAGGGTCAGCACAGCGGGGTGGAGCACGGTGGAACCGGCAAAGCCGATCCGCAGTGCCCCCTGCTCGCCCCGGGCAATCCGCTTTACCTTCAGTTTTGCCGCATCGGCCAGCGCCAGGATCTGCGCCGCATCCCGATAGAGGCTCTCGCCCGCCTCGGTCAGTTCGACACTGCGGGTCAAACGGCGCAGCAGCGGGGTGCCCAGGGTCTCCTCCAGCTTGCGTATCTGCTGGCTCAGCGGCGGCTGGGCTATGTTGAGTGATTCGGCTGCGCGGGTGAAATTCTGCTTTTCAACAACGGCCATGAAGTAGCGGAGCGTACGAAGTTCCATATCGATTGAGTCTCAAAGTCATGGGATCAGCGTATTGGTGTTGAAATGTGAACCAAGTCACCATTGGATCCGAACGCTAACAGGATTCACGGTGGAGGTGAAACCCGAATGGAACATATTGCAACATCTGACAGTGCCGGGTGCAGCTGTGCCCTCGAAGTGAGCAAGCAGTTTTCCCGCTGGCGCAGGCAGCATGACGGTGGCGAGATCTACCAGAGTTCCCTGATGAGCGCCCTGCTGGCGGGGGTCTACGAAGGGGAGACCACCATGAGCGAGCTGCTGCGCCACGGCGACTTTGGCCTCGGCACCTTCAATCACCTCGATGGCGAACTGATCGCCTTCGAGCGCCAGATCCACCAGTTGCGCTCCGATGGCTCGGCCCGGCCCGCCCGCGCCGATCAGAAGACCCCCTTCGCGGTGATGACCCATTTTCGCCCCTGTCTGGAGCGTCGCTTCGACCATCCCCTCAGCCGTGACGAGATCCACCAGTGGGTGGATCGGTTGGTGGGATCCGATAACGTCTTTGTCGCCCTGCGCCTCGACGGCCAGTTTGAAACGGCCAAGGTCCGTACCGTGCCGCGGCAGGAGCCCCCCTATCGCCCCATGCTGGAAGCCATTGAACAGCAGCCGCTGTTCCGCTTTGCCGCAGTGGCGGGGACTCTGGTGGGCTTTCGCTGCCCGCCGTTCGTGCAGGGGGTCAATGTGGCGGGTTTTCACGAGCACATGATCACCGCCGATCGCAAGGGGGGCGGCCATCTGCTCGACTACACCATGGCCCACGGCACCCTGCGGCTTTCTGTGGTGCGTCACCTCAATCTGGCCCTGCCATCGGATCCCGCTTTCCGGCAGGCAGATCTCAACCCTGCCGATCTCGATCGCGCCATTCAGGCCGCCGAAGGCTGATAGACAAGGAGCAATATCATGGAAAACAGACAGTGGAAGTGCGGTGCCGAGCTGGTGGTTCGTCATCTGGAGGCGCAAGGGGTCAAGCAGGTGTTCGGGATCCCGGGGGCCAAGATTGACCGGGTGTTCGATGCGTTGGAGGACTCCCCCATCGAGACCATAGTGGTGCGCCACGAGGCAAACGCAGCCTTTATGGCGGCCGCCGTGGGGCGCCTGACCGGCAAGGCGGGGGTGGCGCTGGTCACTTCGGGCCCCGGTTGCTCCAACCTTATTACCGGGCTGGCGACCGCCACCTCGGAAGGGGACCCCATGGTGGCGCTGGGCGGTGCGGTGCGCCGTGCCGACGGCCTCAAGCTCACTCATCAGAGCATGGATACGGTCAACCTCTGCCGTCCGGTCACCAAGTTCAGCGCTCAGGTCAACAGCGGGGCGGCAATTTCGGAAGTGATGGCCAACGCCTTTCGCGCTGCCGAGCTGGGGCGGCCGGGGGCGGCCTTTGTCAGCCTGCCGATGGATATCATCAACAAGCCGGTGCAGGGCAATGTGCTGGTACCCCGCGAGGTGCCGGAGCCGGGCTGCGCCGATGAGCAGAATATGGAGCAGGCATTGACCCTGCTGCGCAACGCCCAGAATCCGGTGGTGCTGCTCGGCCTGATGGCGAGCCGGCCGGAAAATGCCGAAGCGGTACGCGCCTTCCTCGACAAGGCGCGGCTGCCGGTGACCGGTACCTATCAGGCCGCCGGGGTGGTGGACAGCTGCCACTTCGATGACTTTGCAGGACGGGTCGGGCTCTTCAACAACCAGCCGGGGGATCAGCTGCTGGCAGGGGCCGATCTGGTGATCTGCATCGGCTACAGCCCCATCGAGTACGACCCCGTGCTGTGGAATGGCGACCGGGAGCGGCGCATCCTCCATATCGACGTGCTGCCTGCCGATATCGACAGCAGCTACTGCCCGACCGCCGAGCTGGTGGGGTCGATCCGCGCCAACCTGTTGCAGCTGACCCGCATCATGGGCAATCCGAAAATCCGTCCCCCCGAGGTGGATCGGCTGCTGCAAGGGGTTCGCCAGCAGCGGCTGCGCCTGGCGATGCGGGCCGACGATCTGCACGGCAATCCGGTTCACCCCTTGCGTATCGTGCGCGAGCTGCAGGATCTGGTGCGCGACGACATGACCCTCTGCGTCGACATGGGCAGCTTCCATATCTGGATTGCCCGCTACCTCTACAGCTTCCGTGCTCGTCAGGTGTTGATCTCCAACGGTCAGCAGACCATGGGGGTGGCACTGCCGTGGGCCATCGGTGCGGCGCTGGTGCGGCCGGGTGAGAAGGTGATCTCGGTATCGGGGGATGGCAGCTTTATGCAGTCGAGCATGGAGCTGGAGACGGCGGTGCGGCTCAAGAGCAATATCGTTCACATCATCTGGGTCGATAACGGCTACAACATGGTCGCGATGCAGGAGCAGCAGAAGTATTGCCGCACCTCCGGCGTCTCTTTTGGTCCCATCGACTTCAAACGCTATGCCGAATCGTTCGGGGCGGCCGGGTTTGCGGTGCGCTCGGCCGACGAGTTGCGCGCCACCCTGCGTGCCGCGCTGGCGGTGGAGGGGCCAGCTGTGGTGGCCATTCCGGTGGATTACTCCGACAACCCGGGGCTGATGGCCCAGCTCAGGCCAGAAGTATTGGCATAGTGTGGGCAGCAGTTCTGGCCTGAATCCCTGTGTAAGAGCAGGCAGACCCGTCCATATAGCAAAAACCGGCATCAGGGGATGCCGGTTTTTTATTGCTACGCGGGATGAGTTGCCTTAACGGGCCAGCTGGACGGCGGCTCGTGCGCGGGCCGGTTGCGGGCGACGCTTGTTTTTTGGCGAGCAGGCCATCTTCAGGCGCAGCCACTCGCGCCACAGCAGCCAGCAGAGCGGCAGGGTGAGCAGCAGCACGGTCGCGGGCTGGGCCATCAGCACCCCATCACGACCCCACAGTTGCGGCAGCAGGAAGATGAGCGGCAGCAGCAACACGGTTTTGGCGATGGAGATGACCAGCGCCTGACGGGTACGCGCCATGGATTGCAGCAGCACTATGCCGAACATGATGATCCCCTCCAGCGGAATGGCGCCGAGGTTGAGGGTCAGGCTGCTGATGGCAGCAGCCAGCAGTTCGGGATCCTTGTCGCCGGTATAGAGCATGGCGACCTGTCCCGGCAGTAGCTGGATGGTGAGCCACACCAGCATGCCATAGATAAAGGTGAACTTGAGCCCCATCTCCATCAGGTACTTGAGGTTGCGATGGCGCTTGGCCCCCGCCGCCTTGCTGATAAGCGGCTGAATGCCAAAGGCGAGCCCCTGCAGGATGACGATAAAGACCGCTTCGGTGTAACCGGCCACGGTAAAACCCGCCAGATCCTTCACATTGCCATACACCATCAGCTGGCTGTTGTGCAGCATCAGCAGCAGCCCGAGGTTGAACTGGGCAATCAGGCTCGGCAGGCCGGTAAAGAGCAGGTGCGGCATGGCGGGGAGGTTGGGCACCAGATCCCGCCAGCTGAGGCGCAGTCGCGCCCAGGGGGTGAAGAAGTAGCCAAGGCCGATCAGGCTCACCGCACCCTCTGCCATCAGGGTGGCCTGCGCTGTACCGATCAACCCCAGCCCCAGCCGACCCACCATGATGTAGTTGAGGATGATATTGAGCACGGCGCCGCTGCTCACCAGCACCATGGCCAGTTTCGGGCGGCCATCGTTGCGCAGCAGATAGGGCACCGCCAGATTGCTGGCCAGCAGCAGGGTACCGCCGCCAATCCAGGTGAGGTAGTCGCTCGCCTGTTTCCAGGTCTCGGTGCCCTGTTCAATCCCCAGCCCCAGCAGGATATCGGTGTGGGTGTAATAGAGCAGCACCGGCGCAACGCCCCCGAGTCCGGCCAGCAGCCAGAGGGCGTTGACCAGCGCCTGACGGGCCTGCGTGTCGTTTTTCGCCCCTTGCTGGAAGGAGATGGCAGTGGCGGCCCCCATGCTGATCATGGCGGCCAGACCGATCAGCACCATGATGACCGGATAGACCAGGTTGATCCCGGCGAGGCCAGCGGCGCCGACATAGTGGCCGACGAAGATGCCGTCGATGAGGTAGTAGGCCCCCGAGACCAGCATGGCAAGAATGGAGGGGAGGGCGTAAGCCCAGAAGCGACGGGTCATGGCCCGTTGCCGCAGTGTTAAATAGGCAGACATATCTGTTCTCTCGGGGAGTTCGATTATCGAACAGCTAGTCTAGATTAATACTTATTTGGTGATAATCAGGGTTTCACTTGATGAATTGCTGAGTATTGCTCATTAATTCGGGGTGTTGGTAGTGCGCCTTGAGCATGTCGATCAGGATGCGCAGGCCGCTGCCCAGTTGATGCCGACTGGGATAGAAGAGGTAGAAGCCGGCAAAGGTGGGGCACCAGGGCTCCAGCACGGTGAGCAGTTTCCCCTCCGCGACCTTTTGGCTCACCTCCTCTTCCAGACAGTAGGCGAGCCCCAGCCCCGCCTCGGCGGCGCCCAGATAGAGGGCCGGGGTGCTGGTGGTGAGCGGCCCGGTCACTTCGATCTCCAGCATGGTGCCATCGGCGGCAAAGGCCCAGCGATAGTGGTGGTGCGGGGTGAGGCGATAGCCGATACAGGCGTGGCGGCTCAGCTCGCTCGGGTGCTCCGGCGTACCGTGCTCCGCCAGATAGGCCGGGGAGCCCACCACCAGATAACGCTGGGGCGGGCCGAGGGGGATGCCGATCATCTCCTTGGGCAGCAGATCGCCATAAAAGAGCGCGGCATCGTAGCCATCTTCAATCAGCCGGGGCATCAGCTCCTGCTCCACCACCTCCACCTGCATCCGCGGATAGCGGGCCAGATAGTCGATCAGCACAGGTGCCAGCAGGCTGTCGATGGCGCCGCGGGGGGCGCAGAGCTTGAGTCGTCCCACCGGTTCATCGCTGTTGCGGGCCAGCTCGCAAAGCGCCTCTTCAAGAGTATTGAGGGTGGGGAGCAGCTGCTTGAGTAGCCGCTGGCCCGCTTCTGTCGGCACCACGGCGCGGGTGCTGCGGTTGAGCAGCCGCACCCCCAGACGGGCTTCCAGCCCCTTCAGGCTGTGGCTGAGGGCGGAGGCGGAGACCCCGAGTTCGAGGGCGGCCTTGCTGAAACTGCGGTGACGGGCGACGGCGGCAAACACCGCCAGTTCGGCGAGATCGGTACGGGTAATGGTCATCATCAATCAACAAAAAGGCGTGAGTCACAAGGGTACGCCAAGGCCGAGCTGCACACAATCCGCGCTAAACGTGTGGCTTGTTGCAAATATGTAGCTTCTCGCAGGCCATTGATTCCAGTGAAACTAAGTTGAATTGTTAAAAAAAACTCACAATAAGGCGCTTTGAGTGTGATCTTGGTCGTCCGAAAGGCGACCAAAATCAAACTTTGGTTGATTAATTCAAAAAAACGCTGTGATTAATAAGGGCATTTAATTAAAGTCAGCCCATCAAGAGTGGCGCACGTTAATCGGTTGTTAAGTGAGACGGGCGCCGACCCTCAGGGTCAAAATCTCGCACTGTTGTTTGTTGCAATCCTGTTGTCACAAGGAGTGATGGCCAGGTTGCCGGGGGGCGAGAGGTTAATATCAAGGACGGACAGCAGGCGTTCCAGGGAGATGGAACCGGGCCAAGGCCCGACCAAACAAGAATCCCATTTTCCTAGATGACAGGAACAACGTATGTCTGACATGAATATTGCAGCTGATGGTCGTTTAGCCAGCAACACCTCCCGCGGCGTCAACAAGGCCGATGTGGTCTGGATGCTGGGTCTGTACGGTACCGCGATCGGTGCCGGTGTGCTCTTCCTGCCAATCAACGCCGGTGTAGGTGGCCTGTGGCCGCTGGTTGCCATGTTGATCCTGGCGCTGCCGCTGACTTTCTTTGCTCACCGTGGTCTGACCCGCTTCGTGCTGTCCGGCTCTACCCGTGATGGCGACATCACTGAAGTAGTAGAAGAGCACTTCGGCAAGACCGCAGGCAAATTCATCACCCTGCTCTACTTCTTTGCCATCTACCCGATCGTGCTGATGTATTCAGTCGCCATCACCAACACCGTCGAGAGCGTGATTGTTCACCAGCTGGGCATGTCTGCACCTCCCCGTGCCGTTCTGTCACTGGCCCTGATCCTCGGTCTGATGGCGGTTGTTCGCCTGGGCGGCCAGGTTATCGTCAAGGCGATGAGCGTGCTGGTATTCCCGTTCGTGCTCACCCTGATGGGTCTGGCGTTCTACCTGATCCCGCACTGGAACGGTGCCATCATCACTGAAGCTCCGGCCCTGTCCGACGCCTTCAACGGTGACTTCATCAAGACCCTGTGGTTGGCTATCCCGGTAATGGTGTTCTCCTTCAACCACTCCCCGATCATCTCCTCCTTCGCGGTGGACAACAAAGGTCGTTACGGTGAAGGTGCCGAGAAGAAGTGCAGCAACATCCTGCTGGGCGCCCACGTCATGATGGTGATGACCGTTATGTTCTTCGTATTCAGCTGCGTACTGAGCCTCTCCCCGGCTGACCTGGCTGCAGCCAAAGAACAGAACATCTCCATCCTGTCCTACCTGGCCAACCACTTCGATAACCCGGTTATCGGTACTGTGGCTCCGCTGATCGCCATGGTTGCCATCAGCAAATCCTTCCTGGGTCACTACCTGGGTGCGCAAGAGGGCATGAACGGCCTGATGGCCAAGGCGCTGCGCGAGAAGGGCAAGAACGTTGACACCAAGCAACTGAACAAAGTTACTGCCGTGTTCATGATCCTGACCACCTGGGCCATCGCTACCATCAACCCGAGCATCCTCGGCATGATTGAAGACCTGGGCGGCCCGATCATCGCAATGCTGCTGTTCCTGATGCCGATGTACGCCATCACCAAGGTTCCGGCCATGCGCAAATACGCTGGCAACATCAGCAACGGCTTCGTGACCATCATCGGCCTGATCGCCATGTCCGGTATCATCTACAAGCTGATTGCCTGATAACTCCGGTTACCAAGTTGAATGAAGAAGCCGCCTCGCAAGAGGCGGCTTTTTTTATGGCTGTGTCCCGTCCTGAATATGGTTTACACCTTTCCCCCCAATAAATGGAGAACCCGATGGGACAAGGTGTGAAACGGACACAGCGCGATTACTCGCTGACTTTTAAACTGGCGC